>CAXSEB010000016.1:0-7835 GCA_964235805.1 uncultured Chitinophagaceae bacterium
TTAAACATTAGTAAAACCGGTGAATATTTTAAAGAGAGCATACAGGTTCATGCCTGGATTGAGCGGGGTGCTAATAAAAAGCAAATTGATACGCTTACTAATTATATATCATCTCTGCCTTATGCTAAAAATGTTGAGTATGTAACAAAGGAAAAAGCCATAGAAAAGTGGAACGCAGAGAACGACACCACCTGGAGGAATTTTTTAAACAATAATCCCTTGCCAGAAAGTGTTGATTTTTTTGTAAAAGCAGATTATATGCAAAAAGATAGTCTTGCTTTGCTTGGTAATTATCTGCAAACAAATTTTAATGGCGTGGTTTCAGAATTTCAGTACCCAACAGAAACAATTGCTTATGTAAGTAAGTTTGTACAAACTGCAGCTTTGTGGATTTTAGTTATTGCCATCATACTTTCCATCCTGGTAATAATATCAATTGATAATACCATTCGCCTTGCAATGTATAGTAACAGGTTTATTATTAAAACTATGCAGATGGTAGGTGCTACAAGATGGTTCATCGCAAAACCGTTAGATGCAAGAGCCCTTATTAATGGCCTTATTGCTGCAGGTGTGGCGATAGTTTTACTGATAAGCTTTATTGGTGTAGCTGAAAAATTTGTACCTTATTTTAAAATTTTGCATGATAACAGCAATATGCTTTTGTTGTTTGCCGGTATAATCATTTTAGGATTATTTATCACTCTCTTTAGCACACACCGCTCTGTTTTAAAGTATTTAAAAATGAAACTGGACGATCTTTATTAATTATATAATATACAAATTGAAGTAAATGAAGAAACCTATCACACCATTAACCGTAAAACCAGTGGCCCCAAAACCGGCGTCAGGCATGACTGTAAAATCTGTTGAACAAACAAAAGTAACCCGGGCGGTAAATACCAATGAAAAGATAATCACCCATCTGTTTGATAAAGAAAATTACAAATGGATGGTAGCAGGATTGATTATAATTGCGGTTGGGTTTATTTTGATGGGCGGCGGTAAAAGCAATAATCCAAATGTATTTCAGGATAGTGATGTATACAGTTTTAGAAGAATAACTATTGCGCCCATTTTAATTATAGCAGGATTTATAATTGAAATAGTTGCCATAATGCGCAGGCCTTCAGCTAAGGTTTTGCATGATAATTAAAGTATATTGAGAGTTATAGATAATATTATTCCAAGGCGATGATTTGTACATCGCCTTTTTTATGTTGCATCTTAATTGTAAAAATCACGCCACTTATAATGACAGTTGTTCAATCCATAATAATTGCTATAGTAGAAGGTATTACAGAGTTTATCCCGATATCTTCTACCGCTCATATGCGCATTACAGAAAATCTTTTAGGGATAGATAATACAGATAAATTTACAGAGGCCTTTACTGTTGCTATACAATTAGGCGCCATACTTTCTGTAGTGGTATTATATTACAAGAAATTTTTTGACTTTAAACGTTTGAGCTTTTATGTAAAGCTTGTTGTAGCTGTAATTCCTGCATTAATATTTGGTAAACTATTCAAAGACCAGATAGATCTAATATTGGAGAAGCCACTAATAATAGCAATTATAATGCTTGCCGGCGGAATTGTATTGTTGTTTGTTGACAACTGGTTTACCAGGCCAACTATTGACGACGAGAAAAATGTAAGTCTACTCACGGCGTTTAAGATTGGGTTGTTTCAATGTCTTTCCATAATATTTCCAGGGTTAAGCAGAAGTGCAGCAACCATTATTGGCGGTATGAGTTTGAAGTTATCAAGAAGTGCCGCTGCAGAATTCTCTTTTTTTCTTGCTGTACCAACCATGCTTGCAGCAACGGTTTATACACTTTACAAGTACACTAAAGAAAATGGCGCATTCACTTCAGAACAAATTAAATTGTTAAGTATTGGCAACGTTATAGCATTTGTTCTTGCATTGATTGCTATTAAGTTTTTCATCACCTTCTTAAAGAAGTATGGCTTTCGTATTTGGGGTGTCTACCGGATCATTGTTGGAATTTTGCTTCTTGCACTTATCTGGCAGGGAATAATAAAGTAATTTACCAGCTATGTTGTTATTAATCATTAATTTTTCATTCTTAATTAGTGACCATGCAAACGGCTTCTAAAAAGATAATTAATAGCTGGGCAATGTACGATTGGGCAAACAGCGCATATTCGCTTGTGATTGCTTCATCAATCTATCCTGCATACTATACTTTTATTGCGCCACCCCAGGTAAAATTTATTGGCAGAACCTTTGATCGTACTGCCCTTGCTTCTTATTCTATCTCATTTTCATTTTTAATTATTGCATTTCTCTCACCAATCTTATCCTCTATTGCAGATTATAAAGGAAATAAGAAAAACTTTATGCAGTTCTTTTGTTATCTCGGTTCTGCAGCATGTATTGGTCTTACTTTTTTAACGGCTGATAATATTTCATTCGGAGTTGTATGTGGTATTATTGGCTCTATTGGTTTTTGTGGAAGCATAGTTTTTTACAATGCATACCTGCCCGAAATTGCTGCAGAAGCTGACCAGGACAAAGTAAGTGCTAAAGGATTTGCGATGGGTTACGTGGGCAGTGTTATTTTAATGATAGCCTGCCTGGCTGCTATTATGCTTAACGATTCCATGAAGCTTGGATGGGGCGCCTGGCCCACACGTTTGTCTTTTCTTGCAGTTGGTTTATGGTGGGCAGGCTTTTCACAAATAACTTTTAAAAATCTTCCGCCATCAACACCTTCTATACAAAAGCACGAACATAGCATTTTTACAAACGGCTTTTATGAACTTAGAAAAGTATGGCAGGAATTAAAAGCATACCCGGTTACAAAAAGATTTTTAACGAGTTTCTTTTTTTATAACATGGGCGTGCAAACCGTTATGTATATGGCAACCTATTTTGCCTCCGGAGAATTGAAACTTGCCGCCTCACAACTTATAATTACGGTACTCATTATCCAGCTTGTGGCCATTGGTGGCGCACTATTATTTTCAAGATTATCAAAGCGAACAACTAATTTATTTACGCTTGGCGTTATTATAATTATCTGGATTGGAATTTGTTTTTGTGCATCAGTTGTTACTACTGTAAACCAGTTTTATGCACTTGCCTTTGCCGTAGGGATGGTAATGGGCGGTATTCAATCCATGTCCCGTTCTACATATTCCAAGCTGTTGCCGCCAACAAAAGATACAGCTTCTTATTTTAGTTTTTATGATGTTTGTGATAAAGTGGGTACGGTAATAGGTACGTTATCTTTTGGATTTGTATCAGAATTTTTAGGTGGAATGAGAAATTCAGTTCTTGCGCTTATGGTGTATTTTGTTATCGGCGGAATCTTATTACTTTTTGTTGAACAGAAAAAGAAATCATTTGCAGTTGCGTGAATTTACACGTGATAAATACAGGCCATTTTAAGTTAGATGGCGGCGCTATGTTTGGTGTAGTTCCCAAAAGCATGTGGAGAAAACTGAATGTGCCTGATGAAAACAACATGTGCAGCTGGGCAATGCGCTGTTTATTAATTGAAGATGGGAATAGACTTATACTCGTTGATAATGGAATGGGTAATAAACAAGACGCTAAGTTTTTCGGGCATTATTATTTACATGGAAATGATTCATTGCATGCATCTTTATCAAACCATGGGTTTAGTGAGGATGATATAACAGATGTATTTCTCACTCACCTTCATTTTGATCACAGCGGCGGTTCAATAAAAAGAGAAAATGACCGGTTAGTTCCAGCTTTTAAAAACGCAACTTACTGGAGTAATGAAGATCATTGGCAATGGGCAACAAATCCAAATGATAGGGAAAAGGCAAGTTTTTTAAAAGAAAATATCTTGCCTATAAAAGAAAGTGGTCAGTTGCAATTTATTAAAGTGGAAGATGGCGTCGCTTTTACTAACAATTTTACCGTACGTTTTATGAACGGCCACACAGAAGCGATGATGCTGCCGCAAATAAAATATAAGGATAAAACAATTGTTTACATGGCTGATCTTTTGCCTTCTGTTGCGCATATTCCGTTGCCTTATGTAATGGCTTATGATACAAGGCCACTCGAAACTCTAAAAGAAAAAAAGTCCTTTCTAACGGAAGCACAGCAAAATGATTATGTCCTTTTTTTTGAACACGATCCGCTTATCGAATGTTGCACATTACAACTAACAGAAAAAGGAATAAGGAGCAGTGAAATTTTCCAGTTAAGTAGCTTATAAGCTTTAGTAGTTTGATAATGTTACAGCCAACTACTTACCGGATATTTACTAAAGAAGTAAGAGGGTATCTTAAATTTCTGTAACCCATCATATCAACTTTTATGCTTCCGACAGTTATCTGGCTTTCTGCCCGCAGCATTATGTGATTTGGATCGTCACTGATCCATAAATTCATATCTTCTCCTCCTTCAAAAATAGTTCCCTTTACTAAAAGCGGCTTTAGCTTAATACTCCTGAATTTTCCGTAGCGTGTTTTTATAGTTTCCCTGCCAATAAACCGGAGGTAAAGGTGGTATATTTCATCATCAAGAAACATGTCGAAAGGGATTTTATCACCCGGCTTATATCTTGTAAAATTTATGTTACGAGCATAATAGGTTGCGCTTATTACATCCTGTATGCAACTCGTTACTTTATAAACACCTTTAGCAGTTATGGCAGTGTTAGTAGTATGGTTGAATGTTACGTTATTATAGGCTTTATAACCACCTTCACTTACGTTGCGGATAAATTTAACAGGCAGCATAGTTGCAGTATCAATGTAGGTTTCATACCTGTCTCTCACTTTAAAAAAGTTATCAAAAAATGAGAATGTTTTCCCCTCACCTACACAGTGATAAACAGGTTTGCCATTATATCTTTCAAGAGATGTAGTAAACGAGGCATCACCAGCACCAAGATACATTCCCAGTGTAGTATAATACACCCGCATTGTTATTACTTCTCCATCTTTGAAAGCAGTATTTCTAATGCCACAGAAATCTTCTCCGGCCTTTAACGAAAATGCAATAAGTGTAATAAAAAGTGTAGCCAGTATTTTATAATTCATCTTATTCTTCAATCAATTGGTAAGCGATGATCATTTCTCTTTAAAAATTTTTACACTCAAAATTAAAATACTGCCTGCTATAGCTGGAATAAAAAGATTGATGAACCAGATTCCAAAGGTAGTTCCAATAATGCCGATTGTATTAGCGCTGTACATGGTTAATAACTCTAAACTAAATTTACCCCGTATGCCAAGGTCTGCAATAGCGAAAGATGGCACAATTGCCAGCACCAAAAACAATACACTTATAATCCAGAACCCTTCTATCCACCACATATCAACCTTAAGCACTTGTAACAGCAATATATATTGTATGACGAATACAAGAAAACGAAAGAAAGATAAAAAGAGTAACCTTAACAATTCTTTCGCATGAAAATCTTCCAGTACACTTATGTATTGTGCATACTTTACAACAGCAGATATTTTTTCAATAATCTTTATAAGCCACGATAATCTAAAATAAATAACAAGCAAAATGCCTGCAGTAACAGCAGAAATAAATAATAAGATCTTAATCCAGAAGAAAGAAAGACCCATTATAAAGCCAACACCTGGCTGCTTTGTCAGGAGGATGAATATAAGTCCGCCGCATCCCATAAGTAAAGTAACAATCAACTGGCTCATACTTCCCGCTATTGATAAAGAAATAGCCTTGATACGATTGCCTTCATTTATGTAAAGAATTCTTCCCCCATATTCGCCTATCCTGTTTGGTGTATTTAGGGAAAGTGCAACTCCGGAAAGTACCGCTTTAAATGCAACAGGATAACTTATTTGCTGAATGCCCCTTATTACTAACTGCCATTTTTTAGCTTCTATGCCCCAGTTAATAAAGGATAACACAATCACCGTCCAGAAGGTAAAGCTATGAGTACCAAATGGAGCCTGCTTTATTAACTCAATAGAATCCCTGAGATGAGGTTGCGCCTTAACCTGTTTATATAAAGAGTAAAATAACCATGCGCCAAGTAACGGGCCTAAGATATAGTTGAATAATATTTTGATATTTTTGTGTAAACGGAACATGAGTTTGCAACATTACAATCAGCACTCTCTCTAACTCTTAGGTTTATACTTTGGCCAAAAATACTGTTCGCTTTGCATACTAAAACAAAAATCATTTTGGGTATTGATCCCGGAACATTAGTGATGGGCTTTGGTTTAATTGAAGTAAGCAACAATAACATAACGCTGATTGTAATGGATATTTTAAAGCTGTCAGCAAAAACAGATGCGTATGATCGCCTGCGTATCATACACCAAAAGGTAAGTGAATTGGTAAAGACATATATGCCACAACAGCTTGCCATTGAAGCTCCCTTTTTTGGAAAGAATGTACAAAGCATGCTAAAGCTAGGCCGGGCACAAGGTGTGGCTATCGCTGCGGCAATACAGGCTGGTGTACCTGTAACAGAATATTCTCCGAGAAAGATAAAACAATCAATTACAGGAAATGGTAACGCTGATAAAACACAGGTTATGAAAATGCTTCAGCGCATAGTTGCTTTTAAAGATGATCCTAAATATTTAGATGCAACTGATGCACTTGCTGTCGCTGTATGTCATCATTTTCAAAATCATATTCTACAACCGGGATCAATTAATACTGTAAATGGGTGGAAAGAATTCCTTACAAAAAATCCGGAAAGGATCAAATTAACTTAATCAATTATCTTCTTACATATTTGTAATTATACGCTGAGCGGTATCTGCCATTTGCTCAGATGAAAGTGTAAGCTTTGCTCGTGTAAAATTAAGATCATCAGCGTTGTTAATTGGTATCAGATGCATGTGAGCGTGAGGCACTTCAAGCCCGATAACACTGATACCGCACCTGTTACAAGTAAATGATTTTTCTATAGCTTTTGCAATTGGCTTTGCAAACAGAAGCATCTCCGCAAGATAATTATCCTGCATATCAAAAAATTTATCTACTTCAGTTTTAGGAACTATTAATGTATGGCCTATAACCAAAGGATAAACATCAAGAAAGGCAAAGAACAAATCATTCTCAGAAATTTTGTAGCATGGAATTTCGCCTGCAATTATTTTAGAGAATATAGTCATGTTTAAATTTAAGCTACCAGTGCAGTGCAAAAAAGGCTAAGGTATTAAGCAGTAATTTTTTCAATTTTAAATTTGATAATGCCTGCCGGAGCGGTTATTTCCGCAATATCACCCACTACCTTGCCCAACAAGCCTTTGCCAATTGGTGAAGATGCAGAAATTTTACTTTGCTTTAAATCGGCCTCTTTTTCAGAAACAATCTGGTACGTTACCTTTTTTTTAGTACCCATATTTACCAGGCTCACTTTTGTAAGTATAGAGACTTTGCTGGTATCAATATTATTCTCGTCTACAATACGTGCCGTGGCTATTACACCTTCCAATTGTTTTATTTTAGCTTCCAGTAAGCCTTGAGCTTCTTTGGCCGCATCATATTCTGCGTTTTCTTTAAGATCCCCTTTTTCTCTTGCCTCTGCAATTGCTTTTGACGCTGCAGGCCTTTCTACGCCTTTCATATGCTGCAACTCGATTTTCATCTGTTCGAATGTTTCCTTTTTTACGTAATTAGTTTCACTCATAACATTTATTTATAACCATTAAACTCCGGATTAAAGAAAAAAAATACAACGCCCTATATTATCGAGACGTTGTATAATTCAAAGATATAAATTTTTTAAATCTATTCTAATTGTAGCTTTTGTAATAACACTTTGGACATTTTATAGAAGGCTTCGAGGCTGTAGCCGGCAATATGCGGTGTAATAATTACAT
>CAXSEB010000016.1:7845-9863 GCA_964235805.1 uncultured Chitinophagaceae bacterium
TGTTGAAGCAACCAATCTAATTGTAATCTTTCGGCATTTGTATAAGTATCAAGTTTTTCATTTTCCAAAACATCTAAAGCCGCACCACTTATTTTACCGGTTTTAAGTGCATTTACAAGAGCGTTGGTGTCTGTTATTTTGCCCCTGCTGGTATTTATAAAATAAGGTTTTTGTTCAAGAGACTTAAAAAAGTTGTCGTTAGCCAAATGATAAGTTTCGTCACTTAAGGGAACGTGCAGGCTGATCACCTCTGCATAACGAAAAAGTTGTTCAATATTAGCTTCTTTAATGTAGCCGGCACTAAATCCAAAATGATACTTATCATATGCGAGAATAGTTGCTTCAAAAGAAGAAAGCAGCTTTGCAAATGCGCTGCCTGTATTTCCAAAACCAATAATTCCGATGGTTCTTCCGCAGATTTCCATTCCCTTGTTGGCATCTCTTATCCAGTTGTTGCTTTTTATTTGCTGATAACTTTCATTTATTTTTTTTGTAAGATTAAGAAGCATACCCAGTGCATGTTCAGCCACAGCATTTCGGTTTCCTTCAGGGCTGCTTACACATAAAATGCCTTTGCTTTCAGCATATTTGGTATCTATAAGTTCCATGCCACTGCCCAGCCTGCCAATCCATTTTAATTGGGTGGCTTTTTCCAGTATTGGTTTATCTATTTTAAGACGTGTTGTAACTACAAGTCCTTCTGCTTTACTTATTATGGCAGATAATTCATCATAACTGATCTGCTCTGAATGTAAAATTGCATAACCCTTTTGTTGCAACGATGAAATAAGATTGTTGTGAACCTTAGACGTTATAATTACCTGTTTCTTCAATTTTTTAAATTTAACCTGCTGCGATCATGCTTATTTCTACATTCACATTTTTAGGTAAACCTTTTACAGCAACCGTTTCCCTTGCCGGGTATTCGCTGTCAAAATATCCACCATATATTTCGTTAACCTGTGTGAACAAATCCATATCGCTCAGGAAAATAGTTGTTTTTATTACGTTATTAAAACTCATATCAGCTTCTGATAAAATAGCTTTTAAGTTCTTCATAACCTGGTGTGTCTCTTGAATAATATCTTCATCAACTAACTCATTTGTTCCTGGCTTTAAAGCTACTTGTCCTGAAATAAATAATAAATTTCCGCAAAGTATTGCCTGATTATATGGGCCTATAGGGGCCGGGGCATCCGCCGTTTCAATTACCTTTTTTACCATAAGTTTCTATAGAATACAAGCTTTAAAATTGCAAAACTTTCAACCAACTAACAAACCTATTTTTGTATTAAAGGTGTTACATGCAGATAGTTGTACTGGCAAATGATGAGCAGAAGGACGAATTGTTATTAAAACGACAGACCGGAAATGTTCAATTTGAGTATGTAAATAGTATTACTAATCTGGCTGATTTTAAAAATGCAGATGCCTTTTTTCTTTTGCAGGATGAACTAAACATTTATGAAATTGAGCATTTTCATCAACCTGTATTTATAAATTCAGTAATAGCCACGTTAGCAGATTTAAAACTTGCGAAAAACGTAAGCCGCATTAATGCCTGGCCAACGTTTTTACGTAGAGACTTATGGGAAGTTGCCACTAACAATGAAGACCTTGTAAAAGATGTTTTTGAAAAAGCAGAATGGAAGTACCATATAACGCCGGATGAGCCAGGTTTGATTGCGGCAAGAATAATTGCTATGATTATTAACGAAGCATATTTTGCTTTTGCACAAAAAGTAAGCTCCAAAGAAGAAATTGATATAGCTATGAAGCTGGGCACAAATTATCCGTACGGACCTTTTGAATGGGCTCAAAAAGTTGGCTTAAGTAAAATTTACGATCTGCTAAATGCTCTACATAAAAATTATGGATCAAGATATACTGTAGCGTCTGCCATAAAAGAAGAATTGAAGGATCTTAACTATAAATTGTTTTAACACTGTGCCGATAATATTACATATAGATACTGCAACTGAAAAAGCAATTATAAGTATTTCAAAAGATGGGCGGCT
>CAXSEB010000016.1:9873-14853 GCA_964235805.1 uncultured Chitinophagaceae bacterium
CATGAGCATGTACTATGTTCTCTTAAAAATAGTAACCAAAAAGATCATGCATCATTTCTTCAACCGGGCATAAAGCGTTTGCTACAAGAAAGCAATCTATTAATGAATCAACTGAACGCAATTTCCGTTACTGGCGGCCCGGGCTCATATACAGGTTTACGGGTAGGTATGGCGAGCGCAAAAGGAATATGTTATGCCCTTAAAATTCCGTTAATCACTTTAAACACGCTCGAAGTAATGGCCTTTGCTACAATAAATAGTATTGCAGACAAAAGCTCATATTTTTATTGCCCCATGATTGATGCCGGGAGAATGGAAGTGTTTACGTCAATTTTTAATGAACATTTAAAAGAAATTTTTCCTTCATCTGCTCTGATATTACAGCCAGATGCGTTTTCGGAACTGCTCGTATCCCGACAGATTATTTTTTTTGGAAATGGAGCAAAAAAATTCATGACATTTTCTAATCAATCAAATAAGATTTACAAAGATATGCCTGATACGTCGGTTGCTTCAGTTTCAATATCGCTACAAAAGTTTACACAAGGTGATTTTGCTGATCTTGTAAATGCCGAACCTGCTTATCTTAAGCCAGTATATACATCTCGCAAACTTTGAAAGGTCTAACCGCAAAAGACATATTTACTTATTTAAAAATGTAATTAATACTATATCTGTTATGAGTGCTTATATTCGTAACAAGTATCATATTATTAACAACTTAAAGCTTAAATAATGCAATTTCAGGAATCTATCCAAAATCCAAATGTACAGGATGCTGTACTTGAAACTGAAAGTTTATTGAACATTGACTACCACAACGTAAAAAAAGCAGCACTAATCCTCCGGTCATTAAATCACAAACTTCGCCAGCAAATTCTAAAAATAATCAGCGAGGATAACAAAATTACCGTTACTGAAATTTACGTTAAGCTCCGTTTGGAGCAGTCAGTTGCCTCGCAGCATTTAGCAATTCTTCGTAAAGCTGGTATTGTTTCTACCCAGCGGGAAGGAAAATTTATCTATTATGGCATTAACACATCCAGGATTGATGCTATACAAAAATTTGTGAAAGATTTGGTTGGGTAAGATTGTTTAACCTTAAACGGCTTTGGTATTTTCGATTTACATTACTTCTACCTAAGAGCGCTTTATTTTTTCTAATACAGTACCTTTACAGTTATAGGTGCATCAATATTTAGAAAAGATATAGCGTTTTTATGTTTGTTCAACAACTTTATACCGGCTGTTTAAGCGAAGCGGCATATTATATAGAAAGTAATGGCGAGGCTGCTATAATTGATCCATTGAGGGATACTAAAGCATACCTTGACCTGGCGCAGGAAAGAAATGCTTCTATAAAATATATTTTAGAAACACATTTTCATGCAGACTTTGTAAGCGGCCATTTAGATCTCAGCAAACAAACAAAAGCGCCTATAATTTACGGTCCGGAAACTTCAGCTAATTTTCCGTTTCATTTAGCAAAAGATGGTGAAATATTTACTTTAGGCAATTTGACCATTAAGGTGATACATACGCCCGGGCATACTTTGGAATCTACCTGTTACCTGTTGAGCGATGAAAACAAAAAACCCTATTGCATTTTTACCGGCGACACTTTATTTGTAGGTGATGTAGGCAGACCTGATTTAAGCAGTGGCGAGTTGAGTGAAGAAGAACTTGCCGGAATAATGTATGATACCATCCAAAATAAAATTTTGCCATTAGCTGATGACATTATTGTTTATCCGGCTCACGGCGCAGGAAGCAGGTGTGGCAAAAATCTTGGGCCACAAAATTTTAGTACAATAGGTGAACAGAAAAAATATAATTATGCTCTGCAAAAGCAAACAAAAGATCAATTTATAAAAGCTGTAATAGAAGGATTAGCCAAACCTCCGGAATATTTTTCAATGAATGCCAGGATAAATAAGGAAGGGTATGACAGCCTGGACGAAGTTAAAAAACAAGGGCTTACGCCTTTAACGGTAAAGGCTTTTAAAGAGAAAATAAATGAAGAGGTGATTGTGCTTGACACACGAATCTCCTTAGACTTTACACAAGGATTTATACCAGGTTCAGTTTTTATCGGGCTGGAAGGCCGGTTTTCTGAATGGGCTGGCAGCATTTTGCCTTTTCACCAAAGAATGATATTAGTGACCGCAAAAGATAAAGAAGAAGAAACAATTATACGCCTTGCCCGTGTTGGGTTTGATAAAGTAGAAGGATATTTAAAAGGCGGGTTTGAGGCCTGGAAAAAAGCAGGTGAACCTTTTGACCTGGTTATTGATATTGAAACGGATGAAATGGCACTGGATATTAAACATGATAACAAAGTAACTGTTGTAGATGTAAGAACGGAAGCAGAATTTGGAAACGGGCATGTAAAAAATGCAATTAATGTTCCCTTAGGTGATATGACCGACATTGCACAGATTGCTAATTTTGAAGAGGATCAAAATTTATATGTTCATTGCGGCGGCGGCTATAGAAGTGTTATAGCCTGCTCATTATTAAAGCGCCAGGGTTACCATAACCTTAGAAATATATTAGGCGGATGGCAAAAAATTAAAGAAGAGACTTCAATAAAAATTGCTAAAGATCCAAGTGTTTTAAATTAAACAACCTTATTGGCTGGCCAAACATTTGCTTTATCATAATCAATCCATAAGCGTTTATACTCATCTTTATATGCATGTTTCCATCTCCTATGACTCCATAAGAAACTTGAAGGGTCTTGGCTAATTGCATCCTGGATAAAATCTCTGAACTTTCTTGTAAGTTCTCCGGGCGTTAATTCTACAGCGTTATCAGTAATTATATTGTTCTCAAAAAAATAATGGCCTCTTTTTAGTTTTACATACCGCGTGAATACAATAGCATTGTTACCTCTTATGGCACCTTTTTCTGGGCCGGTTAAAAACGGCGCAGGCCGGTTAAAAAAGTTTAACCAATAAGCAGTTGAAGGCACGCCCGGGTTTTGATCTGCAACCAACGCCAGCGCATGTTGTAGTCTTGCGACCTTCTTCATATTTTTAGAGTAATTGGTGGCATCTACCATTACTGCTCCAAATCTTCCTCTTACCTTTAAAAATATTTTATTTAATGTTTTATTTATTATAGGCATGTAGACTGCGGCTACCGGTAGGTTCACTTTCATAGCCAATATCCAGTTCCCATATTCCCAGTTGAACTGGTGTGCACCTTGCAATTGAATGTTCTTGCCGTTACTAATTAAGTTTTCTAATACTTCAAAATTGCCATCGCATCTTTTTAAAAATTGTTTTTTTGTAAGAGAGATCATTTTTATCGTCTCAATAAAATTATCTACCAGGTTCTTATAAAATTGTTTTGCTATAGCAACTCTTTCCCCGGAATCTTTTTCAGGAAAAGCAATTGATAAATTATTTATAACAATATCTTTCCGATATCCAACAAGATAGTAAAGGCAGAAATATAAGAAGTCGCTGATAAGATATAAAATGCTAAAAGGCAATAACGAAACGAGGTAAAGAAGCCCATAAACAAAATAATACATTCAGCAAAGATAAGATTGGTATAACTTTTTTATTGATACAGAGATATATGCGGTTTATAAAATTATATTTTGCAAAAGGTTACTTTTAGAAGGGTAATCAGTATTAAAATGTAAACCCCTGCTTTCGTGCCTTAGCTGGGCTCCCTTTACAATCAGGTAGCCAACCGTAATTAAATTTCTTACTTCACATAGTTGCGGCGATACATTTGTTGTTTGATATAACGCTTCTGTTTCTTCATGTAAAAGATCAAGCCGCTTAAGAGCTCTTTCCAAACGAACATTAGTTCTTACTATACCGACATAGTCACTCATCAGTAATTGCAGTTCCTTCAAGCTTTGTGTTATTAAGATCATTTCCTTAGGTGCGTTGGTTCCTTTGGCATTCCAGTCTGGTATAGCCGCATTAAAGTTTAAGGAATGTACTTTAGAAACAGCATCCTTATAACACCTGTGTGCAAATACCATAGCTTCCAATAAAGAATTGCTGGCAAGCCTGTTAGCGCCATGCAAACCGGTACTGGCGCATTCGCCACAAGCATATAAATTGTTAATAGACGTTCGTCCGTATTCATCTGTTTTAATGCCTCCGCAACTATAATGAGCTGCAGGTGCAACAGGTATCATTTGCATTGATACGTCTAGTCCTATTGATTTACATTTTTCATAAATGTTAGGGAAGTGATGAATAAATTTTTCCAGGTTCATGTGCCTGCAATCAAGGTAAACATGATCAGTACCGTTGATTTTCATTTCGCTATCAATGGCTCTTGCTACAATATCTCTTGGCGCAAGATCTCTTCTTTCGTCATACCTTTCCATAAAGGCATCGCCTTTAGCGGTTTTTAAAATTGCGCCATCGCCTCTAACGGCTTCAGTAATTAAAAACGATTGACCAGCTACGCCTGGCTCATATAAAGCCGTTGGATGAAACTGGATAAATTCCATGTTCTCTATCCTGCCTTTGGCGCGGTAAGCCATAGCAACTCCATCTCCTGTAGCAATAGAGGGATTTGTGGTAGTTCTATACACCTGGCCGTTACCACCCGTTGCAAGCAAGGTTATTTTTGCAATGATCTTTTCTATCTGGTTGTTTTTAAGGTTGAAAGCATATACTCCGTAGCATTCAATATCAGGAGTAGATTTAGTAACCAGGTAACCGAGGTGATGCTGCGTGATAATATCCAAAACAAAACAATGGCTGATAAGCCGGATATTGCTGCATTTTTTAATTGCTTCCAGCAATGTTCTTTCCATCTCCCTGCCCGTTACATCTTTATGATGCAGGATGCGGCTTTCGCTATGTCCGCCTTCTTTACCTAATTTAAAATCACCGTGAGGCTCCTTGTCAAATTGTGCGCCCCAATGAATGATCTCATCAATTCGTTGTACTCCTTCTTTAACTACAATCTCTGCAATATGCCTGCTGCACAGTCCATCCC
>CAXSEB010000016.1:14910-16035 GCA_964235805.1 uncultured Chitinophagaceae bacterium
ATACGTAAGTCCTGCTATGCCTGAACCAATCACAAGAAAGTCTGTTTGCATAATTTTTTTGCCGGCAGATGATTAAACTGTTGTATGCTCTATCCATGCATCACTTTCTTTCAGTAAGCTGATGAGTTCATCAACGGCCACTTCACTGTTCACATTTCGCTTTACAACTTCCTTACCGCGATACAGGGTTATTTTTCCAACGCCACTTCCTACATAGCCGAAATCAGCATCAGCCATTTCACCGGGGCCGTTAACGATACATCCCATAATTGCAATCTTAACCCCCTTAAGGTGACTCGTTACCGCACGGATCCTGGCAGTTGTTTCCTGCAGATCAAATAGTGTACGGCCGCAACTCGGACAACTGATATATTCCGTTTTTGAAATGCGTGTACGCGTTGCCTGTAGTATACCAAATGCAACGGTATTTAATAGTTTATATGGAGAAGGAATATTTCTATTGCCAAAATGATAGCCGAAACAAACACCGTCACCAAAGCCATCAATCAGCAAAGCGCCTGCTTCCACTGCATAATGAATAAGGCTTTCATTAGAGGTTTCCAGGTTGCTGTCGCAAATCAGTACAACAGGATTTTTAATTTCTTTCTTTATCATTTCTACAAACATGCGTCGAATGTTCTGCATGCTATTCCTGCTTGTTGAACTAAGGCAGATCACCGCTGTTTTATCTGTACTTAATTTCAAAAACAATTCATCCGTTTGCTGCTCAGGATATCCTTCAGAATAACAATCGATCATTACAAAATGTACAGGAGCTTCTTCGTTATCATTTTTACTGAGGTATTCCGCTGCTTCCAATAAAGGCAAATATTTATAACCCTCCGGATCATTAAATCCGTCCGTATGCTTCTCCTTAAGCTTTGTCCAACTGTTATAATAACTAATTACTTTCAACGTTCCGGGAAGCGGGAAATTTATTTCAGCATTGAAAAAAAGATAATCTGCTGCGGCATCACTGATATGCCATTTATCTGTTGGCACATCATATGTATATCCTATGCTTTGCAGGTCTTCCCTTTTTAAATCTTCCTGCTTACTGAAATCAGCAACGACAACGGGTACATGCTTTCCGCCCATATTCATTACTTCAAATGTGTCTCTTCT
>CAXSEB010000017.1:0-7835 GCA_964235805.1 uncultured Chitinophagaceae bacterium
ATACGATGAAATATCCATAGGAAAGTCTTAATAATACATATTCTGTAATTGCTTTAAATTGATATGGAACCCGGAAAGACCTAATGGTGGCAAGCAGTAAGGTTCATAAAAAATCTGCATCCACATCTATAACATCATAAAAGGCAATATAAGGTGCCAGTGCTTCAGGTGGATTAAAATGTATAGATTGCATAAACAGCTTTAAGAATCAAATATTGCCAGACCTACTAAAGTATTGTTCCATACTTAGTTGTATTTCTGAATGCAAGCTAATATATAAACATAATAGGATAATTTTTCTTGTTGATCTAAGCTTGCCACGTTGTTTGAGTCCCAGGTATACGGAATCTCATTTTAAAAAAGATAACATGTCTACAACTTCATCTTCTTTATTATAAAACACCGGAACTAGATGGTGCCAATCATTGTATTGTAATAAGCTAAATTGAAAGTATCCGGTTTATGAGCATTATTTTATGGCGAAGCATAGGCGAGGTAAGGTTTGCTATTGATTATATAGATCTTTTAGGTGCGCTTATAATTGAATTCTACATCTTCGTGAGGAAGATTATGGACTGTAATTTTCTTTAAGTATATTAGTATAACTAAATCTAATTCACATGAAAAATGGAAGCCTGTTACTGTTATTAATTTATTTATGTTTTTCCTGTTTTTGTCAGAAACCAAAAGTTACATGGGGCGATGAATTTAAACTGCGTAAAGGCAGCACAGACCTTGACGTAGTATATTCTGATAAAAGCGGCGTATACCTGCAGGAAAGCCATCTTGCTTTAAAAAGTTATTTTGTTATAGGCGCTTCAGCAAGAACCTCTGCAACACTTATCAAACTGGATAAGAACCTTTCCGAAGTCTATCGTAACAACTTCAATAAAGAACTTAAAGGAAAAGAGTTTGAGCAATTTTTTGTATTGCAGGATAAAGTGTTCATTGTAGCAAGTGTTACTAACAGAAGAGATAAAACACTTGATATTTTTACTGCCGAAGTCGATAAAAATTCCGGTGAGCTTTCCGGAGAATGGCAGCCATTGACCACTTTTCAAAAGGATGAAAAGAAGGACAACATCAATTTTAAAATCTCTTATAATGCAGATAGTTCAAAAATAATAGTTGTAAGCAGTATAGAAGGAAGAGAAAAGAACACTTACCAGGTGCAGGAATTTGATAAGGGCATGAAGGCAAGCAAAGCTGTTACTATTTCTAATGAATTTGATCCGAAAACTTTTCAACTTGAAGATGTTTTATATACCATCAACAGAAAGATAATACTGGTAGGCCGTATATATGAATACCAGGAAGGCAGGAAGAAGAAAGACAAGTTTTTAGATTTCGTAAACTATAACGTACGTGTTTATGATGAAACCGGAAAGCAACAAAACGAAATAAGCACCAACATAAATAGTAAATGGCTTATAAGCACTAAACTGGTAATGGAAAAAGACAAAGATCTTGTGCTGGCTGCCTTTTACAGTAAGGCGAAAAGAGGGAACATTGATGGTATGTTAGTGCAGCGCATTGATGCCAATACCGGCAAGGTGATATCAACCAGCGAAAAAGAAATCAATAATTCCCTTCTCACAAACGCGGCAGAAGATGACAATGCTAATGATGATGCCGACCATGATGAAGAAAGCAGGGCTGAAAGAAAAGAAAGAGAAAAACTGGATAAAATAAAGGACGAAGGGGAAGGCTTTTCCCGGTATATGCAGTTTAGAAATATATTTTATACACCAGATAATGGATTGATTATACTGGCAGAAAAGTATCACAACTATACGTATACCACCCAAAGCTATAGTCCGGGCACTAATGGAATGCCCGGTCGTTGGACAACCACCACTTATTCAGTGTATGAATGTGGTGACCTGATGATGTGTAAAACAGATGCCACCGGCAACATAAGCTGGCTTCAAATATTGCCCAAGCAGCAGCGGGAAGTGATACAAACCGGTAGCAACAGCGGTTATTCAGGTATGTCATATAGTTTTTTCTACACCATGAATATGCCTTTTTACGCAGGTTTTGGTGCTATTCAAAGCAATGATAATATCAACATCATTTTAAACGACAACCCAAAAAATTCCGATGTGCTGCGTCCGGGGCAAAAGGTAAAAAGCATATCACGCTTCAGCAAATCAGACTGCTTTGTTTTATCGGTAAACCAGGCAACAGGCAAACTTACCCGCAATATGTTTTTCAGTAACACGGGAAATCCTACAGCAATGCCGCGACTTGGTTCAGTGATAGGTAATGAAATGTATATGGTTGGCAAAGAAGACCGGATATTCGGGAAAACAAAAATAGCTATTGCCAGGATCAATGTAAAGTAACTCTAACAACTTCGTTCCATTGTGGTAAGTTGTAGATTCGCTTGTAATGTTGCTGCTTCTATTATACATTCACATGATTAAGTTTTATAAGGCCTTACAAAGTATCTTATTTAATCTTCGGTTCCTGTTTCTTTCTCCAATCTTTGATATGCAAGTAATCGAGGAAATAAATGATCTTAACAGAAAAATTATTGTTTTGCGGAGAAGATATTGTGTGATCAAAATTTTTAAAATAACCTGACGTTGTTGTTCCATCCAGGGTGGTGGCATTGTTCTTCCATACAACATTAATGAAACTGCCCGGTGCAAATTGCCATGTATAAACTGCATCCACCGTAAAGGTGTTATAATTCTGATCTGCATTTCCGCTGAACGTTGTATTCTTTCCAAGCCTGCCATCGGGTGTAAGTGTGTAATATTCTTTGTAAGCAACCTTGCTCCAGTAATGCCGCACTATTGCCGTGAAAACCATCCTATCGTTAAAACTGTATTTAACATTGAACGTGTTTTCAACGGTGCTTACATCACGGCGACCAAAGATGACGTCACTGCCATCAAAAGCAGCAAAGCCAGCGTTGTTAGTTTGCGGCTGAAGGTTTGTTTCTTGTCCCAATGAAAATTTTGGACTAAAACGAAAATTTTGTTTAAAGTCGAACAGGTATCGTTTGCTTTTAAAAAAGCTTCTGGATACAAATACTGCCTCTGCATAAATGAAATACTTCTTTGCATTATTTGTTTGAACCCATTCGTCAGTAAACCAATCACCCCAGCCTTTAAAAACACGGCCAGGCACACGGGCTTCATAAAAATTATTTACCGGCGGTTCATAAGCCACCAAACCGCCTGCCTGCCAAAGGTTTTTCAATTGGCCATTTGCATTCAGATTTATGTTTGCGTTCTCATACGTGAGTGGTTTAAAAAGTTGTGAATAAAAGACATTAAAATTGAGGTAAATGTTATTATACCATGTGGTAGGTTTAACCCAGCGATAACCGGCGTAAAGAGTATGGCTAAGGAAATTATTATTGGTAAAATACCCCAGATCATTACTATTGAATTTATCATTAGTAAGATCTTGTTGAATATTAAAATTAAAACGCCCGCTTACTTTTCCAAAATAAACCGAGTGGCTGTAGCCGCTTTCAGTTTTATGACCAGGTGAATAGCCAACAAGACTACTGGTGGCCAGTTTTCCTCCAACGTTCCAGGTATTCTTTTTATCGTTAAAATCAAAAAGAGCCGCCGATACGTTAGCATCATAATCTGATCCGCTTCTAAGCACATTTGTGTTGATAAAGGTGATGCTGGAGTTATGCTTTAATGACTGGTTGAACACTGTTATATTGTAATTAGTGAGTGGACTGGTTTGTATTTTACGCCGATGTCCTGAATCATCTTCAGCAACTGTATACTGTGCATCAGTTACGGCATTAAAAAAGCCAACACCCAGGCCATTTTGCAATCTTCCGGAAATTTTGGTGGCGTTGATTAATTTAGTTTCGCCGGGATTTGAAACAAGGTGTTCATTTGGGGAAAGGGAATTTTGTACATCATCGTAATGAAGCGGCGTACCTCCAATGCGTCTTGAATAAAATAAATTTCCCTTGGTAAACAATTCTGTTCCTTCAGTAAAGAAAGAACGATTTTCATTAAACTTAACTTCAAAAGGAGAAAGATTTAAAACATCCTTGTCACTTTGCACCTGGCCAAAATCAGGAATGAGGGTCATGTCAAGTGTTATGGCCTGGCTTATCCCATATTTCAGATCCATGCCGCCGTTTACAGAAGATGTCCAGTTCTTTTCCCCCAATTTATTAAAAGGATAATGATTTGCATACACTGAAAAGTAAGGCGAAAATTGCAAACGCAACGGAGGCTTAATATTTTCAAGGCCTTTCCAAATACCTTCTTGCGTAAGGTATCCATTTACATTCTGGTCAACAGGGTTCCACGCCACCTGCTGTAATGTTTTTTGGCGCCTTCGGCTGATGTTAAAGCCCCAGTCTTGCACAGGTTTTTTACTAAAGCGGATGGCAGAAAAGGGAATAAACATTTCCCACGACCATCCATCATCATGAATTTTAGCTGCACTTTCCCAAACGGCGTTCCAGGAAAAGTCTTCGCTGTTTCCATTTGGATTGGGAGACACTTTTGCGTCCATTTGTTCTCCCAGTGGTGTTATAAAATATTCAAAGCCATTAATTTTATCATTGTATGTATCAATAGTAAACCCGATAAAATCATTGTTTCCAAAGCCATCACGGCCATTTAGTTCTGCGGATACACTATCTTTTGTTCTCTCATGACAATAGCCTCCAAAATATAGCCCTTCGTCACTATAAAGCATATATGATTCTGTTCTGTTGGCCGTATCTTCTTTACGAAAAGGTGTGGGACGAAATTCAGTATAGTCAAGTGCGGCAGGTGCATCTTTCCATGCAGGCTCATTAAGTATTCCATCAATTTTTATTGTTGAAGTTGTTCTTTTTGCTGCAAGCTGCCTCGTTACTGGTTGTGCAAATGTAATAAGTGAACAAACGCTTAAAAATAAACTAATAAACAAACGCATTTTTGTAGTCGATTTTCTATTAATAAACTTACTCATAGAATATTACGAAGTATTTACCGCTTATCAAAAAAAGTAATATAAGCATCAAAAAAACTTATTTATACATCCATACTAATTAGAATCTTTTTAGTCACTTTTTTTATGACCAGGTTTTATTCTTGGTAAAGAAGTTAACGCCGCTGAGTATTTTATTTGAATGCCTCAGATCTGTCGGAAAACACTTACTATACTGTACAGCTAATTAAAGCGTTATTATTTAATATCCGTAAAAACCCTGTCTGATGAACGACGTTTCAGAATTTTTTTCGCATATTTTTAGCCCTGATAGCTGGCCTGCAAGATGGTTTTGTGGCAGGTGAACGCCTTTTCACGGCTGGCTTTATATAATTTCAAGTGTATTAATTGCTGCTGCTTACTTTTCAATACCCGTAATTTTATTCATATTTATAAAAAGAGCAAAAAATAACCTGCCATTTCAAAAAATATTCTGGCTCTTTCTAATGTTTATACTTGCATGCGGATTAACTCATGTTTCAGATGCGTTAATGTTCTGGTATCCGATCTATCGTTTTTCTGCAATTGTATTGTTCGTTACAGCTATGATTTCATGGGCAGCTGTAATAGCATCTTATAAAGTTTTACCTGCGGCGCTTCAATTAAGATCTCCGGCAGAGTTAAAAAGAATCATCAATGAAAGGACTGAGGAATTGGCTCACACCAATGCTTATTTAGCAAAGACCAACGAGGAATTAAAAGAAACGCAAAAAATGTTGCAGGTGTCAATCAAGCAAAAAGATGATCTGATAAGTATGGCCAGCCATGAGTTAAAAACTCCGGTTACCTCTCTCAAAATGTACGCTTATATGCTTGCAAATGATAAATCACACAATTCCTTTGAAAATAAGATGAGCATGGTTGGCAACATAAATGTTCAAATAGATAAAATGAGCGTGCTGATAAACAAAATGCTGGACAGTTCTAAACTGGAATACGAAAGGCTTGTTTATCACCCGGAGGGTTTTAAAATAAATGAGTTGGTAAAAGACCTTGCAAGCCAAATGCAGTTTATAACACCATCGCATAAAATTATAATTGAGCAGCCTGCTGAGGTTTTTGTTTGTGCAGATAAAGAAAGCATTAACCAGGTTTTGGAAAATCTAATCACCAATGCAATTAAGTACTCAAGAAAAGCAGATAAGATAGTTATTACTATTGATAAAAATGAAACCCATGCTATTTGCTCTGTACAGGATTTTGGCATTGGTATACCGCCAGAACATCATGATAAGATCTTTGAAAGATTTTATCGGGTTTGTTATGAAAAAAGAAACACTTATCCGGGCATGGGTTTAGGCTTATATATTGTAAAAGATATCATCCAAAGGCATAAAGGTGAAATATGGGTTGAAAGTAGCAAAGGCGCAGGCTCGCAATTTCATTTTAAAATTCCTCTAAGCTTTGCCGAATAAAAGCAGAGCATGTGTATTGTTATCTCATCTCTTAAAACCAAGCTTTAAAAAGGTTGCTTGCTATTTTTTTTGTTTAGATTTTCATCTCCGAATAAAATGACCCATTATTTTTACTGTTCGGCATGATCGATATTATTTTAAAATTGCAATTCATATGAAGCTTGAGTTTTCAGACGATCCGGGAGCTATTTATGAAATGAATGGCCACGAAAGAACACGGTTTGCAGAGGATGACTATTGATTGGTAGTAGTAAACTAAGCAGGTAAGTGAAATCTATATAACACATCTACAACACTTGTGTACTATGTTACAATCCGCATAATTTCTCTTCATTTATCCAGGCTTTGAATTTTGGCGTCATTAATTGGCTGATGACTATATCCTCCATTGGCACAATTAATTTTACTGACAGTTTTACTTTATCAATAGATTTAAATCTTGCTATAGAATGAATATTAATTATAAACTTTCTGTTTGCCCTAAAGAACATATTTGGATCCAGTTCATCTTCAAGCACAGACAAGCTTTTGTATAGAGTAATGTATTTATTGTTATGTACATCAAGAATAAAAACTATTTTAAAATCTGTAAATATGCAGGCGATATCTTCTACCCGTGTGTACTGGTAAAAGCCGGCTTTCTTTACAAGCAATCTTGTTCTGTAATTTTTTTTGGTATCGCCTGCATCAACTGAATGGTTTTGTATTTCGTTATGAGAGTTAAAACAATCTTTCAATTGAGAATATTTAAATAATGCCTTTTTTACTTTGTCTTCATTAACGGGCTTTAAAAGATAGTTAATCAAAACAAATGGGCTATTTAATGTATTTATAAAGTTATGCTCACTTTCACCCATTATAACAACAGGCACATTAACAAGCTTTAAACTTAGCAGTTCCTGCGGGTAAGTATTGTAAAATTGCGTATCCAGGAATAGCAAATCTATTTCATAACTATTGTTTTTAAAATAATCTATCGCTTGGTCAATTGTATTAATCACTGATAAGATTTTTACATCAGCTCCGGCTTTCCTTATTAAATAAGACAAGCTTGCGGATGTTTCTTTGTTTGTCTCAATTATCAAAACATCTATCATACCTCAGCGTTTACTCTTAACTACTTGATTTTAGCTAATAAAATTTATGTGACACTTTGAACAACGTGTTTATTTGTTCTGTATTTGCACGTTGAAATTATCTTAAAGATCCGTACGCAGTTTGTCAAAAATTGCTAATAATTTATGCGGCTTTAATCTGCCTTATGTGGGTGATAGTGGTGATGGCTGGTTGAAGTTTTGCAATAATGCAAACGAAACTTGATTTGCTGCTCAACTTTTGCCGATCAAATTGGATTGTTATTAAGCAAGTAATTAGTTGGTGAATATTTAAAGTACTTTTTAAAGCACTTGCTAAATGAATAAATGTCCTTAAAACCGTTGGCATTGGCTA
>CAXSEB010000017.1:7845-15781 GCA_964235805.1 uncultured Chitinophagaceae bacterium
TTTCAGAGATGGAATATTTACCTGTTTTCAACTGCTTCAAAGCCTTATCCATTCGTAACCGGATCACATACTGGTAAGGAGTCACTTTAAAGACCTGTTTAAATATTCTTAAAAAATGAAATTGTGATAGCGCGGATCTTTCTGCGATTTCTTTTATGTCAATGTTTTGACTATAGCAATTATCAATAATCCTCTTAGCTAAATGAATTCTTTTATACAATTCTTTTCGTGTGGAATATTTTTCTGCCTCAACTGATGAGATGCTTTTATTAACAACCATCTGAGTCTCAACCAACCTGTTAGCAAGTGTGAAATAAATCTCGTTTTCATCTAATAAAAACGCTTCAGTAATTGTATTTAATTTGTCATAGATGAATGAAAGGTACTCTCCTAATGAATTTTCTCTTACATCATATATATCTTCATTTATCTCCAGAACCTCCTGTTCTACAAGGTTTGGGTTATCCAGCAAATGTATCTGGCTTCGATTGATGTTGCTGTACACATCTGCAAGAATTTTCTGATCTAAATAAAAACACATACCAATAACAGGCTCATTACTTTTAAAAAATCCCTCATAAGCTTCGCCTGTATTTATAAGTAGATATTCTCCCTGGTTTACCTGGAAAGTATGCCGGTTGATTCTGTAATTCTCAGTTCCGTTCAAAACATATTTTATGCATAGAAACCTGCTGTATTTTTCTTCCCTTTCAAAACTGTGCAACCGGGAATAGATGATCTTATTCCCATTTAACGCTTCATTTTTTATGAATAAGCCTTCACTCAAAATAACAGGTTTCATAATTCTTATGTTTCAAACTAAGCAATTTGTAAAATCTAATTTTGTTGATTTTGATGAATGGCAAATAAGAAGATCTTTCTAATAATTATATAACGCTATTGAAATATCCCTGAGAATAACAAAGCTTTAATTGGATGCGATAAGTAATGCTTCAGTAAGGTTTATTTATAACCTGTGATCTTTCCAAAGGTCATGACTCATTAATGTGTTTATCTTCACTTCAAATTGATTACAACCAACCACAAATAAAGATTTCTCATTTGTGTTTTGAAGTAACACAAAACGCTCTCTGTCTCTACAGGGAGCTCTTTTTTATAAGCTGTTGCTGATCTGTATACATCATGCTTTTTTAAACTTATCCTTAAGGTTGATACTTCCATGGCTATCACTTTCAACATAAAACCAGTTCTTTTCATCTTGCAGAACTATGGTGTACTTTAGTCCAAATTCGTCGCCGACCTCTGTAACGCAGAATACAGATTTATCTTTATACTTCTCTTTTACTTTCGCAAGTATAAATGGCGGTAAATCCTTTTCAGAATAGTACCTCATTCCGGCTACTATTTTTCCGTCATGATCGTAATCAATCCTGTACCTGATATCATTGGCTTCAAAGCATACTTCGTCAAACGATTCATATTCCGCCCACTTTATGTTTTCCGCTTTGGGAAAACTTTGTTTAAAGATTTTTACTACTTTTTCATTTGTTATTCCAGCTGCAGCGCTCCCTGCAAATAAGATAGCAAGACAAAGGAAAGCGAGTGATTTTTTCATGTTGCAATTTTTTTTACGTTATAAAATATTGCACTAATTTAATAGAGTGCATGAGCGGTTAAAAGAACATATTGATTAATGGTAAACAACGAATGGCAACTAAGTAGATCAGTCTAAATCTATTTGGATAGATAAGGGATTGAACTGCTGATAAACTAAATTTAAACGTTGATTTTTGTGATCGAACTATAATAGTTAATCTTCGTTAACAAGTAGCAATTGTGATGATAGATGGTATCTTATCTTGCTTAGTAAGCGGCAATCACTTGTTAAGTGCAAAAGAAAACAATGGTGTCATTTCTGATTTTTTATGAGATTGATCTACCGTAAGCTTCAGGCATCAAGGCTTTCACACTAATATCAACTTTAAAGAAAGATAAGAGATGCGTAAAAATTACAGTAAGGTATCCTCTACCTGTTAGTAAATTGCTCCATTACTTGCATAACCTTTGCACCTTCTTCGGCACTGCAAGGGTTGGGACCTTTGTTTAAAAAGTATGCCACTACTTCTTCTATCATTGGTTGCTGAACATGCGCAGGTTTATCTGAAAAAATGGTTTCGGACTTATTATTTTTTGTAACAGTAATTACAGAATTCTCAAAAACACTGAAAGCTATTCTGCCTTTTGAGCCGATGATCTCAAATGTATCTCTCTCATCTTGTTCATCAACATTAAAACACCAGGTACCACTAAATAAAACCCCGCTTTTAAACAAAATGTTTCCTGTAACTATATCATCAGCATCATACAAATTTGCCTGGTTAAGTGAATATCCTTCTGCGTTTTCAATTTCTCCAAAAAAGTAATAAGCAAGATCAAGCTGGTGGGGTGCTAGGTCATGAAATAGGCCACCGCCTGCAATATTTTTATTTACCCGCCAGGCGTTTTTGTTTACAAGAAGTTCTTGCTCAGACAACGCTCTTTTAAACAGTTCAACCTTTGCAAACCTTACCTCGCCAATTGTATCAATAAGTAATTGCTTAATCTTTTTAAAAAAATGTTGGCCGCGGCGGTAATGCGCAACAACTAACTTTACGTTTAGCTGCCGGCTAATTTCCGCCATGTTTAATGCTGAGACCAAGTTTGTTGAAATGGGTTTTTCTACATAAACCGGCTTGCCAGCATGCAACGCCGCTAATGTATATTCTTCGTGAGAAGATGGAGGTGTTGCTACATAAACAGCATTAACATCGGCATCATTAATAAGATCGCTGGCATTGTTGTACCACCTGGGAACATTGTGGCGCTTTGCATAATCTTCGGCTTTACCTGCGTCTCTTCGCATAACAGCAACAAGCGATGAATTTTGAATGTTACTAAATGCAGGACCACTTTTGAGTTCAGTCACATCTCCACAACCAATTATACCCCAGTTGATTTTTTTCATCGAATTGTGAATGAATACAAGCGGTAAAACCGTTCTGGAAATAAAAAAGACATCCAAACCAGGTTCTTGAATTCGGCACTTTCACCTTAGTTTAATAATATTATCCTTTCGCCATAATATTATGGCCCATCTTATCCCGTTTGGTTTGAAGATACTTGCGGTTATGCTTGTTTGCAATAATTTCAATTGGCACCGTATCAACTATCTCAAGTCCATAACCTGATAAGCCGGCACGCTTGCGTGGGTTATTGCTGATAAGTTTAATCTTTGTTACGCCAAGCGCCCTTAAAATCTGTGCGCCAACGCCATAATCTCTTTCATCCATTTTAAATCCTAATTCAACATTAGCTTCTACTGTATCGCGACCTTCTTCCTGCAGCTTGTAGGCTTTCAATTTATTTAAAAGTCCTATACCACGGCCTTCCTGGTTCATATATAACACAATGCCTTTGCCTTCGGCTTCTACTATTTTCAGAGCATTATGTAACTGGTCGCCGCAATCGCAACGAAGTGATCCCAGGATATCGCCGGTCATACAACTTGAATGCACACGAACCAGCACCGGCTCATCTTTTTTCCATGTGCCTTTTATAAGAGCCATATGAACTTCGTCTGAATTAATCTGCCGGAAAGCCGTAAGCTGAAACGTCCCAAATTTAGTGGGCATTTTTACGCTTACTTCTTCGCGAATTAAAGTTTCATTTTGCAGCCTGTAAGAAATTAAATCTTTGATAGAAATTAACTTAAGATCAAACTTTTTAGCAATTGCCTTCAATTGAGGTAATCTTGCCATAGTGCCATCTTCATTCATAATCTCCACCAAAACGCCTGCTTCTCCATGGCCCGCAAGCTTTGCAAGATCGATTGTAGCTTCGGTATGGCCGGCCCTTCTTAAAACGCCTCCGCATTTTGCTCTAAGCGGAAATATATGTCCAGGCCTGCCGAGATCTTTTGGTTTTGTATGTGTATCAATTAGTGCCAGTACAGTTTTTGCCCTGTCGTGAGCAGAAATGCCGGTGGTGCACCCATGTCCTAAAAGATCTATACTAACTGTAAAAGGTGTGCCGTGGATAGCAGTGTTTTTGTTTACCATCAGGTCCAGGCCTAATTCTTCGCACCTGTTTTCTGCAAGCGGAGCACAAATAAGTCCACGGCCATGCTTGCTCATAAAATTTATTATATCCGGTGTAACATTCTTTGCCGAAGTAATAAAATCTCCTTCGTTCTCACGATCTTCATCATCCACCACAATAACTAACTTTCCTTTCTTTATATCTTCAATAGCACTTAAAATAGAATCTAACATAATAGCTTTTAATAGGCAAAGATACTGCGATTTTATAGTTTATATTCTGCTATTTACGTGGTGTGCTGGTTACCTTTGGTCGTTAATATCTAAACATGTTGAATTTTTTCTGTTAACAGAAACTTCATATTAACAAAGCAGCAGATACAGACATACATTTGCCTTTTGCTTTTTTATAAAGCCAGCTATTAATCTAAATCCATTAACATGAATGAGAAATTTTTACTATTGTGCTTTTTACTTTTCCCTATTTTACTCAGCGCCCAGGTTACCACAAGCAGTATAACCGGATTCATAAAATCTGATAATGGTTCGGCCCTGGAAGGTGCTACAATTACGGCTGAACATCAACCTTCAGGAACAAAGTATGTTACCATAAGTAAGAAAGATGGGAACTTTACATTACCTAATACGAGAATTGGCGGCCCCTATAAAATAACGAGTGAATTTGTAGGTTATACACTTCAAACAATTGATAACGTAACCCTCATTCTTGGTGAGCCTTTTAATGTTGACATTGTGCTTTCAGCAAAATCTTCTGTATTGAATGAAGTAACTGTAAGTGCCGCAAGAGGAAGCAGGACAAGAGCTAAAACAGGTGCCAGTACTGTATTTAATTCCAGGCAAATAGCTACTTTGCCATCCATTACCAGGAGCATTACAGATTTCACACGGCTTACGCCGCAGGCATCCACTGGTAACAGTTTTGCAGGAAGAGACGGAAGATTTAATAACCTACAGATTGATGGTGCCAACCTTAATAACAATTTTGGGTTAAGTACTGACCCGCAGCCTGGTGGCGGCGCAAACCCAATTTCCCTTGACGCTTTTGATGAGATTTCAGTAAATATTGCCCCTTACGATGTAAGGCAATCTGGGTTTACAGGTGCAGGATTAAATGTGCTTACCAAAAGTGGCACTAACACCTTTCACGGCACAGCTTATGGCTTTTATCGGTATCAAAGCTTTAATGGTAAAAAGGTTGGTGACCGTGTATTGGCACAAACACCTCAAAAAACGAAAATCTATGGAGCAAGTGTTGGAGGGCCGATTCTAAAAAACAAATTATTTTTCTTCTTAAATGCAGAATGGGAAAACTCGTCTCAGCCATCCAGTAATACCTTTTTTCCGGCAGGTTCATCTTCTTCAGGAACCGCTTCAGCAGCACCTATAGATTCGCTTAATAAATTTCATGACTTTCTTAAATCTAAATATGGTTATGAAGCCGGTGTTTATGATAACCGTCCAAATTTTGTTACAAAGAACCGTAAGCTTCTTGCCAAAATAAACTGGAACATCAGTGATGTTCACAAGTTGGTTTTAAAGTACAGTGATTTTAAAGGCTCTGATGTAAATCCTTTAAACAGCAGCAGTGTTCCTAATAGCGGCGCCGGGGGTTTTGTAATCACGGGACAGGATATAACAAAGCCTATAAGCAGGCTGCCAAACAACAGGAACAGCGATCAGTCAATCGGGTTTTCTAGCTCAGATTATGGTACAGATCATATCGTAAAAACTGCATCCCTGGAATTAAACAGTAATTTTAGCAGCCGTGTAGCGAACCAATTATTGCTTACATACACTCACATAAATGATGTAAGAAACAGCCTTGGTGGCGTCTTCCCAACCATTGATATCTTTGATGCTGAAGGTACAGTGCCTGGTGTTACAAAAGGCCGGAACTATATGAGCGCCGGAACCGATCCTTTTACAAGAAATAACGAAGTAGTGAATAATATTGCTATTCTTACCGAAAACTTCAGCTACTTTGCCGGCAAGCATAGTTTAACTGCCGGACTTTCTTATGAATATCAAAAAGTAGGCAATGCCTTTATGGGCGGCTCAGAAAGCTATTATATTTATAACAGCCTGAATGATTTTATAACAAATGCTCCTCCGGCATATTTTTCTTACACTTATTCACTGATCCCTAACCAGCCAAAAGTTTTTTCTGCAGATTTAAAATTGGGTCAATTAGGAGTGTACCTGCAGGATGAATATAATATCAATCCAAATTTCCGGCTTACTTATGGTGTTAGGGGAGACCTGCCTACTTACCTGAAACAGCCTATAGAAAATAAGTCAATTTCTGCTTTACAATTTCCTGATAAAGACGGAAATCTTATAAACTATAGCACAGGAAAATGGCCCAAAGCAAAGCTGCTTTTATCGCCACGTGCAGGTTTCAGATGGAAAGTGCCTGACGAACCTACGCTCACATTGCGTGGTGGCAGCGGCGTGTTTACGGGTAAAATACCTTTTGTTTTTTTAACTAATTTGCCAAGCAATAGCGGTGTATATCAAACAGGTGCTAACATAAACACTGCTGCAGGTTTAGGAGAGATTACCTTCAATCCAAACCCGGACGCTTATCTCTCTAAGTTTCCTCAAACTGCATCGGCAACCGCCCCAGGAAGTTTTGTACTTATCGACAGGAGCTTTAAATTTCCGCAGGTTTTCAGAACCAATTTCGGCGTAGATAAGCAATTGGGAAATGGCTTTGTTGCAACGGCAGATATCATCTATACAAAAGATATTAATGCGGTAAAAATGAGAAATGCAAATCTCAGGAACCCGGCCTCACAATTGTCAGGCGAAGACAACCGGTTATATTTTCCATCAACCACAACCGCTGCTGATAAATTTGTATATCCAAACCTTGCGGGCACAAACAGGGGCGGATCAGTGATCGTGTTAGAGAATACCAAAAAAGGATATTCCTTTGCAGGAACAGTTCAGCTATCAAAAGCCTTTTCAAATGGGTTATACGGATCACTTGCTTATACTTATACTTTGGCTACAGAAATAAGCTCAAACCCGGGCTCACAGGCAACTTCGGCATGGCAATCCATTATAAACGTTGGAACGCCAAACAGTGAAGAGCTTTATAATTCAGCTTATTCTATACCACACCGGATTGTTGGAAATATCTCTTACAGGATTGAATATTTGAAGAATTTTGCAAGCACTGTATCACTCTTTTATGAAGGCGCTAACCAGGCGAGGTACAGTTATGTAGTGGGCGGAGATTTGAACGGTGATGGCAACAATGCATCTGACCTGATGTATATTTACAGGCAAGGTGCCGATGTAAATTTTATTGATTTTAAAAACGCTGACGGAACCATAAAATATCCTGTTGCAACGCAGCAAGCAGCCTACGACCAATTTGTTAGCAACTCATCTTATTTAACAAAGCGTAAAGGTCAGTATGCTGAAAGAAATTCTGCTGTTACACCCTGGTACAACAGGCTTGACATGCGCTTCTTGCAGGATTTTATAGTTCAGACAGGCTCAGTAAAAAATACACTTCAGTTCAGTGTAGATGTAATTAATCTCCCAAATTTGTTAAACGAGAATTGGGGAATACGAGACCTTTTTACAGTGAACAATCCTTTAACTTTTAAGGGTATTGATACTTCAGGTAAACCAACTTATAACCTTACCGAATTTAATAAGCAGTTGGTTACACAACCATATCAGCGAAACATTTCATCAGCAAGCACCTGGGGTATCCAACTTGGCTTAAGATATATATTTTAGGTGATACAATACCAAAATCTAAACAGCCGTCGGAAGAACGGCTGTTTTTTCATTATAATTTTACTTATATATCTCACGATCTTATTCCCCAGCCCCATTTTAAAAACGCCGGAAACGCTTTG
>CAXSEB010000018.1:0-4788 GCA_964235805.1 uncultured Chitinophagaceae bacterium
ATTGTAAAAAGATTACTGAATTACATAAAGGTAAAATTTGGGTAGAGTCTGCAATAGCGCAGGGAAGCACCTTTCATTTTACGATCCGCAAGATGAATAAGCCACCTGAGAGTGCAAGCACTATGGCACCGGGAATCACTAATAATCATATTTATGAGAAGGCTATTACGGTCACCTGATTTTTTTTCACTTTTTAGTAACATTAAATACTATTTGATATTATTAAGCGTTACTATTAACTATTCAATTGTCTTGTTTGCAATATTTTACTTCTAAATTACCCCTATGAAACCCAAACTAAAATCTATCCTTCTCATTGATGATGATGAGCCCACGAACTTTTTTAGCAGCTTACTTATTGAAGATGCCGATTGTACTGAAAATATTCAGATTGCCCAGAGCGGCCAATCAGCGCTTAGGTTACTTAGAAGTAAAACTATTCCTACTCCTGATCTTATTTTTCTTGACATAAACATGCCTGCTATGGATGGATGGGAATTTTTAGAAAATTACCGTCAGCTACCAAAAGAGCACCAGGGCAAAATTGTTATCATTATGCTTACTACTTCTCTTAACCCTGACGACAGGGAAAAGGCGAGCCAGATTAAAGAGATCTCCGGATTTGAAACCAAACCATTAACTCCTGAACTAATTGAAAGAGTGTTATCAAAATATTTCCAGGAGGTTACAGTAGGTGAATTACAACCGTCAAACTAAAACAAAAAATGGAACAAAAATTAAAAATACTGCATCTTGAAGATCAACAAAGTGATTCAGAACTTATCAATATGCAATTAAAACAAGCGAATATTCAGTTTGAAAATATTACTGTTGATACAAAAGAAGAATTTATATCAGCTCTACAAAAATTTACACCGGATATTATTCTTGCCGATCATTCTGTTACATCTTTTAATTCGCTTGAAGCACTTAAAATTGTTAAGGAAAATAACCTGCAAATTCCCTTTTTACTTGTTACTACCGCCGTGTCTGAAAGCCTTGTTGATGAAATAAGAAACGAAGGTGGTAACGGTTTTATATTAAAAGATAATTTAGATACTTTGCCCGAGGCTATAACAAATGCTATGGACGAAGTGTATCTTAAAAAACAAAATTATCCAACTACAGAAGTGATTCTTTCTGAAGAGAAAAGTTATGATTTAAGCATGCTTGAAGAGATGGATGATTATGAATACCTGGCAGAGATACTTTCCATCTTTTTAACTGAAACTCCCGGTGAATTAAAAGAAATGCAAATTGCTGCATCATCTAAAAAATATGCAGTAGCAGCTGCAAAAGCACATAAATTAAAAAGCAGCTCCGGTCTTTTAGAGGCAAATAAACTTACACTTATACTGCAACAAATAGAGGCTAAAGCAAAGGCAGAAGACCAGGGGAATGAACTTAAAGGTCTTGCTGAAGCGGCCCAACAAGAATACAGCAAAATAGAAACTTCACTCAAAAGCTATTTAAAGAATATTCCTCAAAATTAACGTTGGAATTTAAGTGCGTTATTCTTAAGTTATCAGTTCTAATGCACTGATTATTTTAAATAATAAGATTAATTTAAAGTGAGGTTAACAGCCATCTTTAAAATTAATTTAAATAAAGCTTCGCTATTGGCAGTAATCATTAGCAACGTACAAATCACAAACAATAAGCTTAAATAATCGAGGGTTTAATTAAGCTGTAAAGTTATTTTTTCATATAACTCTTTTGCCTGGAAAGGTTTTGAAATGTAGTCATTCATGCCTGAAGCCAGGCACTTATTTTTTTCAGATATCAGTGCTGAAGCAGTCATAGCAATTATAGGTGTTTTACTAATCGATTCTTTCACACTGTTTCTTATATATTGTGTTGTCTCAAAGCCATCCATTTCAGGCATTTGTATGTCCATTAAAATAATGTCGTATCTATTTTTTTCTATCAGAACTATCGCCTCTTTGCCGTGATTGGCAATTTCAACTGATGCACCTTTTTTTGTTAAGGTGTAAGAGGCCACTTTTTGATTTATTAAATTGTCTTCGACCAAAAGAATTTTTACATCAGAGAAGGGGAATGCTATTTTATTTGTTTCAATAACCTCCTCAGCGGCAGTTTCTAATACTCCTTTCTTAATTACAAGTGAAAATGAAAACGTACTTCCTACACCTGGTGTGCTTACAACCGAAACCTTACCTCCCTGTAGTTCTATCAATTGTTTTGTAATGGTTAATCCCAATCCGGTACCTCCATATTTTCTTGTAGTTGCGCTGGAAGCCTGTGTAAAGCTTTCAAATATTGATTCAAGTTTATCCTCGGGTATTCCAATGCCGGTATCTTCAACCTTAAATTCTAATTTAACTTTCTTATCGTCGTCCTCAAGCATTTTTACTTTAACCTTCACTTCACCCTTCTCTGTAAATTTAATGGCATTGCCGATCAGGTTTATCAATATCTGGTTTAACCTTACCGGATCACCTGTTAATACCGAATGAATGTTCTTATCTATCTCACTGGTTAATGATACGCCTTTCGCTTCAGCCTTTAACTGGTTAATTTTTATGCTATTTCTAACAACATCTTTAAATACATAATCTACGGCTTCAATTAAAAGTTTACCTGCAACAATTTTAGTTACATCAAGTATATCATTTATAATAACCAATAAGTTAGCTGCGGATTCTTTTATAGTGTCGATATATTCTTTTTGTTCTTCAGTAAGCTGGGTTCCTGCTACCAGCTGAGCCATACCAATAATCCCATTCATCGGGGTTCTTATTTCGTGGCTCATATTAGCAAGAAATTGTTCCTGGGTTTTTCTTGCCTCATCTGCTTCAAGCTTAGCTAATAAAATTTCAAGTTCTGCATTTTTTCTGTCAGTTATATCCTGCATTGAACCTATCATTCTTACAGGTTTTTTTACATCGTTTGTAGAGATATAACCTCTTGTATTTAAATACGCATAAGTTCCGTCTTTTTTCGTAAACCGGTGATCACTTTGCCACGAGGTGCCTCCTGCAGCTATTACTTTTAAAAGGCTATTAATGATATTTCGCCTTTCTTCGGCGTGTAGTCCGCTTGTCCAAAAGTTATGTGGAATGTCTTTTTCATTTATATCATCAGGCAGGTAGTTTTTTAATCCCTGGCCGGTCCACGATACTTTGTCATTTACTAAATCCCAATCCCATAATATATCGTTGGTTGCTTTGGAGATTGCATTATATCTTTCATTATTTTCTTCAATTAATTCCAGGTTTTTTTTTCTTTCTATGCAATACCTTACGGTCTTTTCCAAAAATTGATCTGTGTAATCCCCCTTAATTAGAAAATCCTGTGCGCCAAGTGAAATAGCATTTAGGGATAATTGAGTATCGGATAATCCTGATAAGATAATGACAGGTATTTTTGAATTTTCTTTTGAGAGTTCGATAAAAGATTCTAATCCATTGCTGTCGGGCAAAAAGAAATCTAAAAAAATTAACGAAAACGTTTGTTGCCTTAACAGCGTTAAAGCATCTGCAAGTCTGTCTACTATTTTTATATCAGATATTTCTAAATTGGTACTTCTTATATTCTCCTGCAGCAATTCCTGGTCTGCCGGGTTATCCTCAATAACGAGGATAGAGATGCTGTTTTGAGAGTGATCCATAATTTAGTTGGAATAAATACTGGTTGTACAACGCTAAACTGGTGCTATTATTATAAATTATCGGCTCGATTAGTTAATATGAAAGGGCAAAATCTTATGACAACGCGGTTATATTCAATCGCAGTAAGGAGATGTTTCTCTGCTAAACCTCGTTTGCAAAGGTATTGCACAATTTTTTTTTCCAATACTCTTTTGAGTTAAAATTTGTGGTTTAAAAAAGTACTGTAGTACTTGTTGTACAGAATGTAGTGGCTTCTGCCAAGAATAACCTATTTCTTTTCTGTTGCCCGCTTTGATTTTTTTTTCGGAAGCTGTTTGCGGTTTTCATTTATAGTGTCCCAATACTCCTTTCCATATCCCACAAGTATCTCGGAATTTGCTTCAATGTTTTTCATTGATTCTATATACACTCTTAGTTTGTCGTCTTTAACAAATTTGCAATTGTTGGTAAGCCTTTGTGATGTTTGTGATCCTTTTGCATCATTAGCATATCTCGCCAGGTTTTTATTTTCTGATGAATCGATCACATGATTGCGGTTGACGTAATAAATGTAAGCATTCAAACCTCCTTTGTGATCTACATTTTTCCAGGTAGAAACCTTCCCCTTATACTCAACAATCAGAGTTCCTTTAGAAATGCTTGTTTTGGTAAATAAGCCTTTTCCGGCACCAGGAATAGTAGATTTTTTTACAACAAGATGCTTTTCTAACAACGGCATGGAGATTATTTTAATTACTTAAACAAAGGCAGGTGAAATCAATTCAGCAACATTAATATATTTTAGTTGAACTGATTACAAACAGGTGAGTGAAATATTTTTAGATAAAATATTACAACCTTTTGCCAGGGCAAAGCGTCTGCAAAAAGATAATAAAAGACCTATAAAAAGGGTCTGAAAAAAGTTCATCACATCAGCATTAACATTAAAATTAAGTTTTATATTTATATAGATTTTAATTTACCTCTGACATATATTTCGCTACCTACGCACCTAAATAATTATATATGAATACCACCTTTACTTTAAAAGTATCGTTTAAGTATTTCCTTTTTTTTGTTTTTGCATTAGCATTTTATAATTACTCTTTTGGCATTAACAGAGATTCAAAAACGGTTAAGCATAGTCTTAGCAAATTTATTAACCAGGCACCGGTAT
>CAXSEB010000018.1:4808-15672 GCA_964235805.1 uncultured Chitinophagaceae bacterium
CAAATTACTTTAGGCAGTCCTATCGGTACTGTGTCAGCATCAGACGCGGATGAAGATGTGCTAAACTATTCAATTAAAAGCGGCAACACTAACAAAGCGTTCGCTATTAATTCAGCAACAGGTAGTATAAAAGTAGTTAAACAATTAAATCATCATACGCAGGATCGCTATAATCTTACTGTAAAAGTAACCGATCCCGGAGGTCTTTCAAGCCAGGCTCCGGTGACTATTATTGTTCATGCGGTAACACCGATCTCTAACTTTACTACTATTAGCTGGGGCAATTCTGTGAGTGAGCCTTATGGAACACACGAAGTTCATGGAGAGGTTGTTAATGAAAAACTTTACATTTTTGGAGGATATGATGTATCGAAAAGACCTAATTATACGCCTACAAAAAGGTCATATGTTTTTGACCCGGTTGCGAAATCCTGGACCGCTATTGCCGATCTGCCACATAATCCTCATGGAACAAATTTTGGCGGCATAACTCATGAAGGGCTTGCCACTGATGGCACAGACATCTACTTCGCAGGAGGCTACAAGTCTAATTCGGATGGTACCAGCCAGGTATTTGGAACCAAAGAAGTGTGGAGATATAATGTGGCATCTAACACGTATACCGCTTTGCCGAGCCTTCCGATTGAATTAGCCGCAGGGCAGTTACGGTATCTCAATGGAAAAATTCACTATATGGGAGGTGCGAACAAATTACGTCACGATACAAGTGTGCATTATGCATTAAACCTTGATAGTCTTTCTTTAGGGTGGAAGGTATTAGCTCCTGTTCTAAACGCATGCAATCATCCCGGCTCAGCAGTGTACGAGGGCAAAATCTATTTCATAGGAGGATCACACAACCAGGACCCAAATGCCATTCCTCAAAAAACAGTTGAGGTTTATGATCCCAATGCAAATGCCTGGACAAGATTAGCTGATATGCCTGTAGCCCGGGATCATATTTCGTCATCTGTGGTTGTGATGGGTAATCGTATTATCGTATTAGGAGGAATGGCAGCGAATGAAACCAAAAGTAATTTGGTGTCAGCTTACTCACCAGCTTCCAATACATGGGAAAATTTGAGTCCGTTACCTGTAGCTAAGGCCGCCGGCATTGCCGCAGTATTAAATGGTGAACTTTATTATACAGGCGGAAATTATTCGAGTGCAACTTACAAAGGTGTGCCTGTTTTAAAAAGTGACAGCATTACTAGTTTTACACTAATAAATGCTGATAATGATCAACCAATTAAAACACTTGATAACGGCGATACGCTTAATCTGGCTACATTATCAACTCCAAATATAAATATCCGTGCCAATACCAATCCTGGTGTTATCGGTAGCGTGTTGTTTAACTTAACTGGTCCGCTTAACAAAACTGTTACTGAAAGTAAGTGGCCTTATGCACTTTTTGGTGATAATGGTAGTGGAGATTATTATGCATGGAATCCGGCTACGGGAAAATATACTTTAAAAGGTACTCCATATAGCGCTGCCGGAGCAACCGGTACAGCCGGCTTTTCTAGAACCGTTACATTTACAGTCATTAGTAGCTCAGGGAGAAATGCAATTACATCGTCGGTTGTTAATGATGTTGCTATAAATAATTTTAGAACCAGGATCTATCCAAATCCAATTCATAAATCTTTCAATATAGAATTTGCAAACACATCAGGTGGAAATTATAATCTAGAAATAGCAGATCCGGTAGGAAGGAAATATAATTTAGGCTTGGTTAAGGTGGCACCAGGAACACATAATATGGAAGTTGATATACAACAATTAGCGTTGAGGCCTGGTGTTTATTTTGTTTCAATACATGCAAACAACCAATCACCTCAAATAATTAAGGTATTAGTGCAATAATTGTGAAAAATGTATTTAGTTTGAGGAATAGCAATAGCTACAGCTCAACATCCCAGTTAAGAAAATCTTAGTTAAGCAGCTACGCTTTCAGCTACAGACTGATCTTCTTCTGAGTAAGATGTAAATTGAGAGGTTTGTCTGAATTCGGTCTGACTATGTGTAATGTACCTGATCCAAACATATCCAACCATAGTTACAGAGGAAGCAAGCATATAGATGCCGATGTTAAAAACGATATTCATAGGTATTTTTTTATAAAACGCAGTATTTTAAGTTTTAGTATACAGAAACTAAAAATAATTCCGGCATTTTCAGAAATGTTGAAATTGGTCTGTTAGCATTTAAAGTTTAATGCTTTTTACCTTAGCACCGAGAGAATTCAGATATTCTATGACAGATTACCGTCTACTAACATATTTCAAGATTGGAGGATATCAAATCTTAACCACTCCATTATAAAACCTGGTATCTGCCTATATTCAAAATATCAGTATCATCAAAATTATCATATATAAGGCCAACACCACGGGCAAACCATTTCTCTTCTGTATAAACCGGTACAGCAATTGAGGGTGGAATTGAAAGATAGTATTGGTAACTTACTTTTATAACATCAGGAAAGGAGAGTGCACCAACTGTAGCAGGAACCCCTTTTTCAGCTATTGTCGCCTGGATATACCCGGTAGCAGGAATTCCATTTATAGTACCGTTAAAGTCGGCAGATTTAAAAGTTGTAGTTTCTGGTTCTGCATCGTTTAAAAAAATGTACTCGCCATAAACCGGGTTATCGAATTGAAAGAAATCACTTACGTTAAGGTAATTGAAATAATCATTTCCCGATTTTCTATAATAGGCTGTATCAGCAGAACCAGACAGGGGAATAGTTTCAACCAAAAACGAAGTGTAACTATTGCCTGAAAAAGTTGGCGAATAAGGTATTACCTGCGCCAAAGTAGAATCTGCCGTCGCATCAGAACCGTAAACCCAATTTGAATTTAGAGTAGTTGGTAAATAATCACCTACAGGCATCGTACCTGGTAAATAGGTTATTTGAAAAGAACAATTACTGCCGCCATAAGTGACTGCATAGGATTCACTTCCCTGGATTTGCGGAGTTCCGCTTCCGCTTAAAATTACATTTTGTACACCAGTTGTTGTAAACGTTCCGGCTTTGAAAAAATTAACTCCATTTACAGAGTTTGTAGCAATAATATAAGTTCCTGGTGTGGACACATTTACTTGCACCTCTACTGTATTTGCGGCGGAAAGCGGTATTCCGGTTGTGTATATTCCTGAAACAATTGCCGTAGTGCAAGTATCAGCATTTGCTCCTAGAGTACCAACCGATTGAGTTACCACCTGGCCGCCTCCGTTTGAACTCAAATCAATAGAGGAAGTAAATGTGCCAAGATTAATTTGTGTTTGCGACCTGGTAGAATCTTGTACCACACCGTAAAACGTTCCGGTAATATTGTTATTTGATAGGGAGGTAATGTTTACAGTAAACTCTCCTCCCAAAAAATCGCCGGTGAAGATGGTTTTAGAGGATGTAGAATATTTAAATTCGCTTTGAGAAAGAGAACTTACGTATGATGTTGTTGTAAAAGTATCGGCGGCGTTTAAAGTAATTCTGAAATTTTCCTGGCCGCTCAAAGATCTGCCGGCAAGTATCAAAACCTTTGCCCCATTAACTTCCAGTATATAGGCGGAATCAATATCGCCAATGTATTGTGTGGCACCGTTTTGAAATTGCCACGTTCCATTAGTTACGTCAACCTTTCCACCTTCGTAACTAAGTTCTTTTTTACAAGACACAAAAACTACAATTGTTAACAGCGTAAAAAATACCGGTTTTAGCATTTTCATAATATGTTTCTCACTATTTAATTTTGTGATACCTGTATTCCGTCATTTACCACATCATGCATCTGGGAAGCATGGTGAGGTGTGTTTCTTTTTCTATTTCCTAAAAAACGCTTCTGGAAAAGTAATATTGCCACTACGCCTGTAGATATGGAAGCGTCTGCCAGGTTGAATATAGGCCGAAAAAATTCAAACTCATCACCGCCCCAAAAAGGAAACCATGAAGGGTAGTGCGCATTTCGTATGATAGGAAAGTATAGCATATCAACTACTTTACCATGTAAAAAACCGGCATAACCATGTGCAGGAAATGCCTTGGCTACGTTTTGATACAAGGGACTGCTTTCCTCAAAGATTAACCCGTAAAACATGCTGTCGATAAGATTACCTAACGCACCGGAAAATATAAGAGCTGCGCAAATTATAAAACCAGTATTATACTTATTTTCAACAATTCGCTTTAGATAAAAAACTCCAAAAACCACTGCAGCTAAGCGGAAAAGGGTTAATAAAATCTTACCCCATTCACCACCAAACTTCCATCCGTACGCCATCCCTTCGTTTTCAATAAAATATAATCTGAACCAATTGCCTAAAACAGGATGCCATTCACCGGAGTGAAAATGTGTTTTTACGTAGAACTTTAACGCCTGGTCAGCCACTACAATTAAAAGTATTATTAATACAACGCTTCTTCCTTTCAAGGTGTAATATTATTGTGGGGTAAAGATAATTTAAAAATAATAGTTGGTTAAGCAGAGTTTATAATTCAGTGTTAATAGTAGCTTATGGTTTTAGCTAAAAATAACTACAATATGTAACGCTAATGATCCTCTTTTGTTATTCCTGGAAGTAAATCCGCTTAACCCTTTGAGAAACACCAGCCATAATTTCATAAGGTATAGTGCCACTCCATTTAGCCAGCGATTGTACCGGCAACCCTTCTCCAAAAACAACAACTTCATCTCCTTCATTAACACCTGCCAGTTCTGAAATATCAAGCATTGTCATATCCATGCAAACATTCCCAATTACCGGAACAAGCTCATTTTTTAAAAGCATTTTACCTTTACCATTACTTAGTTGCCTGGGATAACCATCTGCATAACCTATGCGAACGGTTGCAACTGTAGTATCTTTTTTTAATATTATGTTTCTTCCGTAACCTACAGTGTCGCCTTTTTTTACTTGTTTTATTTGTGCGATAGTAGAACTTAAAGTTGTGACAATTTTTAATTTCTGTTGCATGTTCCCGTTGTTATCAATGCCGTATAAGCCGATGCCGAGCCTTACCATATCAAGCTGTAAATTGGGATGCCTGCTGATGCCAGATGTATTTGCAATATGCCTTAAAAAGTTGTAACCAAGTTCATTATGCAATTTTCTGCAACTTTTTAAAAAGCTATTAAATTGATGCTGCGTGAATTCATCTTCATCGGGGTTTTCGCTGGCAACAAGGTGAGAAAACACAGAATTCACCTTTACTCTTTTGCTATTTTGCAGACGTTGCACAAGTAAATCTACCTCGCTTTCATCAAAGCCTAACCTGTGCATTCCTGTATCTATTTTTATATGAACAGGAAAATAATTTACTGCAGATGATAGTAAATATTTTTCCAGTGCCTGCAGCATTGAAAAGGAAAAAATTTCTGGTTCAAGATCAAAGTCAACAAGTGTATTAAAAGTATTTTCATCAGGGTTCATCACCATAACAGGCATTGTAATGCCAGCCTTACGCAATTCAACTCCTTCATCTGCATAAGCCACACCTAGATAATCTACTTTATGAAATTGTAAAAGGCTGGCAACTTCAAAACTTCCGCTGCCATAACTGAATGCTTTTACCATAGCCATTGTTTTTGTTGAAGGCTTCAATAAACGCTGGTATTCCTTTAAGTTATGTGTAATTGCATTTAAATTAATTGATAAGATGGTTTGATGAACTTTCTGTTCAAGTAATTGATTTATCTGTTCGAATTTAAAAATCCTTGCGCCTTTTATAAGAATAGTTTCATTATTAAATTGAAGAGAAGAAAATTTGCTGATAAATTCTTCAACAGATAAAAAGAAATGGCATTCTTTAATAAAAGAAAACTGATGTTGCTCTGAGCTTATTTGCGGACCAATAGCAATTAACTTTTGTATTTTCTTTTGATGAAGAATAGACGCTATTTCAGCATACAACTCTTTCGTGGACTTACCACTTTGCAAAATATCTGATAGGATAATGGTGTGTTTTAGATGTTGCTGTTGCTGTGATAAAAAATCAAGCGCTATAGAAAGTGAATTGATATCTGCACTATAGCTATCATTTATCAAAGCACAGTTATTAATTCCTTCTTTTAACTCGAGCCTCATTTCAATTGGAAATAAATGGAGCATTCTCCCGGCAATTATGTCGTCTGCAACATCCATTTGCAATAGCACACACCAGCAGGTTATCGCATTTTCAATTGAAGCATCATCAACAAACGGTATAGTAATTTCTATTTCTCTTTTTTTAAATGTTGCTTTTATAACAGAATGAGCTGAAGTTTTTTTAATATCAATAATTCTTAATGAGGCATCAAAATTTTTGCTCCAGCTAAAAACCTGCAACGGTTGCGGCCTTTCATCATTGATGTTAATAAAATTTTCTGCAGAGGATAATTCAGTATAGTCATTACAAACTATAAGGTCAGGTACATGATTAAAGAGCTTAAATTTTTCCGCAATTTTTTGTTCTGTATTTTCAAACCCTTCGTCATGAGCTGTGCCAATGTTTGTAAAAATTCCAAGAGTTGGCTTTATTATTTTCTCCAGTACTTCCATTTCTCCTGGTTTTGAAATGCCAGCTTCAAAAATACCGAGATTATGTGTATGATCTATTTGCAATACGCTTAGGGGTACACCAATCTGTGAGTTATAACTTTTAGGGCTTCTGATTATATTAAAATCACTTTCCAGCAATTGATTAAGCCATTCTTTTACAATTGTTTTTCCGTTGCTACCAGTGATGCCAATTACAGGCAGCGGCTTAAATTGATTGCGATGATAAATGGCCAGTGTTTGTAAAGCTTTCAATGTATCGCTTACAACAATAATGTTTGCAGACAATTGTTCATCAAACTGAACCGCCTCATCAATTATAAAGTTTGTTACACCTTTTTTATAGAGATCTTGGATGAAATTTTTATTTCTTGATGGGTCGTTGTGTAAAGCAAAAAAAATAGTGTAATCGGGAAAAGTAAGCTTCCTGCTATCTAATAATAAATATTTAAACGTACCCGGCGGGCCTTGCTGGGTAAGGCTACCACCAATTATCTCTGCAATCTCTGCTAATGTATAATTTATACTAACCGTCAATGAGAATTCTTAAAAAGGTTATCACTAACAGTTTGTTCCTGCGGGCCTGCTTTTTTATAAATAAGAGAAATAATTATAGCACCTCCAAGGCAAGTTATAATAACCAACAGCGAAACAAGTGTTGGAATATGAACGTTAAAAAATTCTGCAAGCATTTTAGCACCTACAAATATCAACACTACAGCAATACCTTGTTGCAGGTAATCAAATTTGTTTACGGCGCCTCTTAATAAAAAGAATAATGATCTTAAACCAAGCACTGCAAATATGTTAGAAGTATAGATCACCATCTTATTTTGGGTTATTGCAAATACGGCAGGGATTGAATCAAGGGCAAAGACAATATCTGTTGTAGCCAGCATTATTATCACAACGAACAAAATAGTAAAATATCTTTTTCCATTTATTTTTATACTAAAGCGGCCGCCTGCATCCCTGTTTGTAAGTGGTAATACTTTTCGTATTAGTTTATATAAGGGATTTTTATCAGGGTCAAAATTTTTATCTTCTTTTATTAAAAACATTTTAACACCTGAATATATAAGGAAGGCTCCAAAAATGTAGAGCACCCAGGTGAAGTTGCTTACTAATGCAATACCAACTGTTATAAAGATTATTCTTAAAATTATGGCCATCAAAATGCCAATCAATAAAACTCTTCCGTAATATTCTGTTCTGACACCGAAATAGCTAAAGATAAGAATGAATACAAAGATGTTATCAATGCTTAGGCTCCATTCCATTAAATATGCGCCGATGTACTCCAATGCAGGCGTCTCACCATCCTGGTACCATATAAATAGAAAGAAAGCCAATGCTAATGCTATCCAGAACGAAGTTTGAACAAAAGCTTTCTTTAAAGTGACATTTTTAGATTTCCTGCTAAGCAAACCAAGGTCGAGAATAATGGCAAAAATCAATACAATTCCAAAAATGAGATACGTTATCTGCAGAGGGTTCATTTGGGTAAAGATAAGTTGGTGAGATTTTAAAACTCGCCATCCTGGGATTAAGATACAATTTAGCTATCGGCATAGCTCCTTTTTCGCCACAGCTGGTAGAAAAAGGCAAAAAGCAAAACTATAACAACCGGAAGCAATATATTTATTAATTGCCAGGTAGCTCTTTGTTCATTTATTTTTTTTGGATCTAATAAACGAAGTGTATAATCTTTGGCTCTTGCTTCTGTAATACCTGAGTTATTAGTAAGAAAACTCAGGCAATTTTGAATGAAATCTTTATTAGCAAACTGGTACTCATATTGGCTGCCGGATGTAAAGGGATTTACTCCCATTGGCAACGGATTATTTTGCGATATGCCATTCAGCACAACATCGCCGTCACTGATAACTATCATCTTATTAGTAGTAATATTGGATGTTTGAAAAGGAGTACCATACTGTTCAAGGCTATCCTGCATGGCTTTTGAAATTCGGTTAGCATACAAAGATTTAAATTTTCCTTCCAGCAAAACCGCTGCTGCAATATTGCTCTTTTTGAACTGTTCATCTTCCGGCGCATTCCTGTTTTCCTCACCACTTATTAAAGCAGGCGCAGAAATCAGCCTGCTGTTAGGCGAAGAACTTAGTAAGATTGTTTTTGCAATATCATTGGCTTTCACTGTATCGATAGAATTAACAAACCTGCCAGCAACAAGCCTACATTTTTATTAATTGCGTGGTTAGATTTAGATTGAAATAGCGGAAAATAATTCCAATGTAAAAACTCAAACTGGCCGCTTCCCTGTCCGACCGGCTCGTTTGGGCGGGCATTAACATCAAACGGTAAAAAATCACATTGCAGATCCATAATAAGATCAGGATTTATTCTTACGCCATACTTGAAAAAAAGATCTTCTAGGTTTAACTTTCTATCGTAAGCAACTACCTGGTTTTTTATGCGCAGGCTATCCATTTCAGCTTCTAACCTATCGATACACCAAAACACTTTTCCGCCACGCATTACATATTGGTCTATTTTTAATTTTTCCGTTTCGGTAAAAGGGATTTTTGGCTTTACAATTATTAATAATTTAAAAGTGTCAGGAATTACAGGCTGAGTGTTTATATTAATAGTAAAAAGGCTGTAATCCTTTTTTAAAACGTTTTCTACTAAATCTATCACGTTCGTACCCGTGGGTTCCCCGTTTCCAATGGAGTAAGCAATCATTGGCTTAAATTGCCGGGTAAGTTTTTGTATAGCATCGGCGAAATTATATTCCAGTAACGCTTCGGCACTGTTAAGCTCTGCAGCAGTTATTATAATTTTAGTGCCTGGATACAAGTTCACGGGTTGCAACGTTCCCTTATAATGTATCAGCGCTGAGGGAAATATAAACTGAGATTGCTCGCCCGTTTTTAATTGTACTTTCAAATTTATTGGTTGAGCATCCATTGATACCAGCGTATCTGCATAAGTTCTGCCGGTGCCTTCCATTTGGTCTTGTGCTGAAACAAAATGGTAGCGAATTTTATTGCCTGCAATTTCTTTAAACTCCTGCAATAATTCTTCAGTACTGGCACCTAACTTTCTGAATCCGGACGGTAATTCGCCTTTTAAAAAGACATCAATATCTACTACTGTATCCAGGTTGCGTAACAATTTTTTTGTAGGAGAAGAAATTGTAAACCTTCTTTCCTTAGTAAGATCAAAACGCTTATGAAATTGCGAAGCCAATAAATTAAGAAAGATCAAAAAAAATATTATTGAAAGCCACCAAAACCTGCCTTGCATACTAAGTGCTGATCTCATTAACTGATTAATTATTTCTTGTAAAGATTTTTAACGGTTAAGATCAGGAACAAAAAGATGAGACTAAAAAAGTATATAATATCCCTTGTATCAATGACGCCCTTGCTAATGCTTCTATAATGAAAGTCAATGCCCATCATCTCAATATAATAATCTGCGTTCCCCTGAAGCATTGGCAATTTACTAACGGCATTAAACCCAAAAAAAATAAGGAGACAGGCAAAAGCACTTATCAAAAACACAATCACTGCATTGTTGCTTAAGCCGGAACAGCAAATGCCGATGGCGGCAAATACAGCGGCCAATAAAAACAAACCTATGTATGAACCTGAGATACCTCCGGTATCAATGTTATTTTCTATTGATAATGATTTAATGGTGTATACATATATGAATGTGAACAATAAGGTAAAAAAAATTAAGATTAACACAGCGAGGTATTTACCAAATACAATTTGCCATTTTGTTAATGGGCGTGTTTCTAAAATTTCAAATGTACCTGTCTTAAATTCATCAGATAAAGTGCGCATGGTTAATGCAGGGATTAGAAATAAAAAGATCCAGGGCGCTAAATCAAAAAATTTATCCAGCGTCGCATAGCCAAAATCGAAGACGTTGCTATCTTTTAAAACAAATAAAAAGAGACCGTTAACTATTAAAAATAAGATGATTATGATATATCCTGTTAAACTGCTAAAAAACTGGTGCAGCTCTTTTCTTGCAATTGGAAGCATGTTTAAAATTATGCTGCAATTTAAGTTTTAGATATAAATAAAATTTATTGATTATAATTTATTTTACGGCGTTTCTAAAGAATTTTTATTACAGTGCAGCTATTATCTAATAGTAATTGTCTCTTTAAGCGTTGATACATTTTATTTTAAAACTGATTGCATACCAGTTGTAAAAATTAAGGATTATAAAAAAGTTTACCAAAACCAATTACAACCAACCCCGTTTAAAAGCGGGGTTTTTTATTGGAGCAATTCGTAAGAATAATCTTAAGAATTTTTTTGCTAATATTTTTATTCTGAAA
>CAXSEB010000019.1:0-3941 GCA_964235805.1 uncultured Chitinophagaceae bacterium
CAGTGCTGTTGCTTCCAAACTTTCAAAGATCTTTTGGCTTTTTATTGCCACCAATTTTTTAATTGGAGTGCAAAGGTAAGTGCCGTAACCTTAGCTACCAAATTTTTCTAATTGATTTAAAAAAATTTAGAAGACTTTATAATTTTAAATTGATTTTTTGAGAACTGTTTGCTTTTCTAAAAGCGGAGAACAAAGATAAGAGGTCTTTTATTTACAGACCAAAATTTTTTGGATCTTTTTATTTCTTTAATATTTTTTACACTTTTTATAGGCTCATTGTTCTTCTGAAATAAACATTCTTTAAAAATCATCATTAAGATTATCGGCATATTTAATACGCTTTAAAAACAATCCATGAGCTGGAGCTGAAAAATCTGCGGAGCTACAACTATGTGCAGCGAAAATATTTGTAAATTGATCTTCAGTTATAACTTTCCTCCCAAGCTTTAACATTGATGCTACTAACCCACGCACCATGCCCCGTAAAAAGCGGTTGGCTGAAACGGTGTATATGAGCATTCCATTTTCCTGGCTCCATAAGCTCGTGTTGATTTTGCACATAAAATTTTTGACCTGGGTAGAACGCTTTGAAAATGAGGTAAAGTCCCGCTGATGCTTTATGATATCGGAACCGGATTGTAAGACATCAATATCTAATTTATAAGGAAAGAAATAAGCACTGTCTTTAAGAAACGGATCTTTTTCTTGATAGATGTAATATTTATATTCACGCTCAATAGCATCGTAGCGACAATGCGCATTATCGTTAACTAAAAATATCCGTTTCAAGCAAATGTCAGGAGGTAAAATAGCATTCAAATTATAAACAGCTTCGTTTAAATCTTTTTCCTTAAAAAAGGTTTCAGGAGCAATTTTAACTGGAGAAGCTTGTGTATCAAAATGAAAATAATTCTGATTGGCATGTACTCCGGCATCTGTTCTGGATGCGCCTGTTAAATTGAAAGGTTTTTTAAAAAAAATTTGTAAAGCCTTTTCTATTTCACTCTGAATAGAGTTTGCGTTTTGTTGTTTTTGGGAGCCACTGTAATTTGTTCCTTTGTAAGCAACTTCTATAAAAAATCTCGACATATAATCTACAAACTTAACGTACAACTTACAAAGAAAGTTATAATGCAGAGTAATAGCATTAATGATGAAGCATTGCCTTGAAGCGGTTTAAATAATATGCATCTGATATTTGACTCTCCAGTGTATTAAAAACATCTGAATCGGAAACATAAGGATAAGCTGCGTCAAAAAAATTGTATCTCCCTTCATCATTTAAAAATAGGGCACTTAAATTCTTTATGTCCCTTGTAGTAAAGCACTTTGATTTAAAAATCTTCTTTGCCACTTTTATCATATCATCATTATTTCCTTCTGCGGCCATTTTCTTTCGTAATTTATAAAAGTCGTCTTCGGTAGCATATTGCTTGCAGTTGGAATTTATCATTCCTGACTTAGCAGGCAAAAATTCAATCTTATCTTCCTTGCCTTGTTTGATGATTGTTGACGTATCCTTCTCTAACATTGTTTCATGTTTGCCTAACAGGTTGGCAGAATCTGCTATTTTTTGCTGAACATCCGGCTCAGTTGGAATTGGCTGTTGTTGTATTATCGCATTTGTATCACTGGTTGTTTTTGAGGCTTCCGGCTGCTTATTTTTATCACTTGTAAGAGGCATGTAAACACTAATAGTGTCTTTATTATTATTGTATTCATCTGTATAAATCATTTCCATTCCATCCTTACCTTTTGTCTGTAAATTTTTAGTGATAACAGTGTATAAAACTTGCTGTGCAGTATCTGTTTGTAGTACGTTTACATCAACGTTTGTAACCGGCTGTGTTTGTTCAGGTGCTTTTTCTTTTGTATCAATTTTATTAACTGGTTCCTTTACAACAATGTCCTTTTGTTTTATAGTGGAATCATTTACGACAGTGGCAAGCATTTCAGAAAAATTATCTCTTTGAGTTTCGACTTCTTTTTTAGGTTGTTGTTCGCTGTTATTATTTGCAACTACATCTTCTCCAGGCATTAATATATTTAAAGATTGTAAATCAAAAAGCCCCCAGCCTTTGTCTCCAAATTTTTTTATAAGAAAGCCGGCATCTTTTGCCAGGGCAAATTGTATTTCCTGCTCCGGCCATTCATTTGCAGGTGAGCCGAATATTATTTTGTAAGTATCTTCCGGCAGCTTTGGCACTATCAGATATCCTGATGAAGATGAATTTAATTTTTTACCGTCAAGCTTAATGTAAAAAGGTTGTTTATTCTCAGTTTGAAAGTATATAAAATGATTTTGCTGTGCCTGGACATTTGTAAAGAAAACGGTAAAAATTAAAAAGAATAAACAGGAATGCTTCATCAGTGCCAACTTTGTTACAAATCTAACCATTAAAACTATACATTGACTTCTATACAAAAACCACTTTTATTTATTTAAGAAGCTTAGTTTACACAAATTTAAAAATACAATATGACCAAACTTTTTTTATTTATTATTATGGTTATTGCTGCGCCCTTTGTGGCTTTAGCTCAGCAGGCAGATAGTATACCAGATGCAGACTTAAAATCTATCTTCAGAAGCACTGCTGCTAAAATTAATGACCTCGTTCATACAAAACTTGATGTAAAATTTGATTACGAAAAATCGTATTTATATGGCAAAGCCTGGATCACTTTACATCCGCATTTTTACCCAACAGATTCATTGTCGCTTGATGCAAAAGGCATGGAAATAAAAGAAGTTTCAATGATCAAGGGTAACATCAAATCTCCGCTTAAATATATTTATGATGATAAGCAGGTTAACATCAAACTTGATAAGACATACAAAGCGGCAGAGAATTTTACAGTTTACATCAATTATATTTCTAAACCAGATGAAGTAAAAGTGAAAGGCAGTGCAGCCATCAACGACGCCAAAGGCTTATACTTTATTAATCCTAAAGGGCAGGATAAAAACAAGCCAATTCAAATATGGACACAGGGTGAAACTGAATCAAACAGCGTTTGGTTTCCTACTATAGATAAGCCAAATCAGAAATCTACAGAAGAAATTTACATGACAGTTCCTGCTAAATATGTAACACTAAGCAATGGCTTACTTATCAGTCAGAAAAAAAACACTGATGGAACCAGGACAGATTACTGGAAGATGAACTTGCCTCATGCGCCCTATTTATTTTTTATGGGTGTAGGTGATTATTCAATTATTAAAGATTCTTATAAAGGCAAAGAAGTGAGCTACTATGTAGAAAAAGAATATGCGCCTGTTGCAAGAAAAATATTTGGTGAAACGCCTGCTATGATCGGCTTCTTTGAAAAGATCACCGGCGTTCCGTTTGCCTGGCCTAAATATTCACAAATTGTAGGAAGAGATTATGTAAGCGGTGCTATGGAAAACACAACAGCTACTTTGCACCAGGAAAGTGCTTACCAGGATGCTAGACAATTGGTTGACGGAAATAAATGGGAAGATGTTATTTCTCATGAATTGTTTCATCATTGGTTTGGAGATCTTGTTACTGCCGAGAGTTGGAGCAATATTACAGTTAACGAATCAATGGCAGATTATAGCGAAACATTATGGAATGAATTCCGGCATGGGAAAGACGCTGGTGATGCACATATACAGGACGACAGAGAGCAATATTTATCTAACCCGGACAATGCAAAGAAAAATCTTGTGCGCTTTTATTACGCTGATAAGGAAGATGTGTTTGATAATGTAAGCTATCCAAAGGGAGGCGCAATTTTACACATGCTTAGAAATTATGTTGGTGATAGCGCTTTTTTCAGATCATTGAATAAATACCTTACTGATAACAAATTCAAAAGCGCCGAAGCTACTCAATTACGGCTTGCTTTTGAGGATGTAACCGGTAAAGACCTGCAATGGTTTTGGAAACTTGCTCATGCTCGACGAAGCAAAGATT
>CAXSEB010000019.1:3951-8301 GCA_964235805.1 uncultured Chitinophagaceae bacterium
CTGCAATGGTATTGGAATGAAAGGTATTTTGGAAGCGGCCATCCTCAATTAAAAATTAATTATAACTATGCGCAAAATACCTCGCGTGTTATTATAGAACAAACGCAAAAAACAGGAAACTATTTTACCTTACCGATAGCGATAGACGTATATAATGGACCACAAAAAAAGCGCTATAATGTTTGGTTAAAAAACAGAGTTGATACTTTTACTTTTGTCACATCTGAAAAACCAACCTTAATAAATGTAGATGCTGATAAAATTTTGCTTGCAGAAAAAACAGATACTAAAACTGCAGATAATTATGTTCAGCAATGGAAATATGCTAAAAATTATCTTGACAGAAAAGAGGCGCTCGATTACTTTGCCTCAAATAAAATGGCTGAATTGGCAGAAGGACTTAACGATAAGTTTGCCGGGTTAAGAGAGTTTTCTCTTACCAGCTTGCAGCAGAATAAAAACCTTTTAACTCCCGATGTTATTGCTAAAATTGAAACGATTGCTAATAATGATCCATCAAAAAAAGTATTGGCAACAGCCATTGAAATATTAGCAGACCAGGCAGATAAGAAATATATTTCTTTGTTTACAAAATACGTAAATGATTCGTCCTATTCTGTTTCCGGCAACGCTCTTGAAGCTCTTTTTAGAGTGGATCGTAACCAGGCTTTCGCTGAAGCTAAACGATTGTCGTCAGGCGTTTTGCGAGGCAAGCTGGCCGAAGCTGCAGGTTCTATTTTGGTTGTTAACGGAGATGAAGCAGGAACCGAAATTTTAACCAACAATTTTAAGAAGCTATCGTTTGGGCAGGATAAAATAAATGCCTTACAGTCTTTAGCTTTCGCCCTAAGCAAAACTGCATCAACTGAGAATTTCAGGAACGGCGTAAATACTTTAGTTCAATTTAAAAAGGAACTTCCGGCATCTTACAAAGACAGGTTAGGCCCCGCCGTTACTGATGTGTTACAAGGCATTCAAAAAGCAAAACAAGCCGCAGGAAAAAAAGACGAGGCAGATTACATAAATCAAATGATAAAATAATTGGCGATCTCCTAATTGATAATCATTATTAAAAGGTTTGATTTAACTCTTCAAACCTTTTGATTTTGCTTGTATATGCTCGATAATTTTTTCTGCATGAACTCTTGAGTTTTCAATAAACAAACGGTGAGTATTCATTCCTCCGCAAATTACACCAGCAAGGTAAATGCCTTTAACATTTGTTTCATAAGTTTCATCGTTATAAGCCGGCTTACACACATCGTCATCAGAGAGTTCAATGCCGAGTTTACGTAAAAACTTCAAATCCGGTTGATAACCTGTCATAGCAATCACCCAATCGTTTTTAACCGTTACCAAACCGTCAGGTGTATTAATATCAACTTCATGTTCTTTTATCTCTGCAATTGTTGAATTAAAGTATGCTTTAATGGAACCTTCAGCAATGCGATTATCAATATCAGGCTTTACCCAATACTTTACACGCTCGCTTATAGCATTATTTTTAATCACCATAGTCACTTCGGCACCTTTACGCCAGGTTTCCAGAGCTGCATCCACGGCTGAGTTAGCGGCACCAACAACCAATACTTTTTGAAAGGCATAAAAATGCGGGTCTTTATAATAATGCTTAACCTTCTCAAGATGTTCACCTTTTACTTTAAGCAAAAAAGGAATGTCATAAAAACCTGTTGCTATTATAATGTTGGCGGCAGTATAATTATGCTTTGTTGTTGCTAATAAAAAATTGCCGCCAACTTCTTTTACGCTAATCACTTCTTCAAAAAGTTGTATTGTTAAAGCTGATGATATTGCAACTCTCCGGTAGTATTCCAAAGCTTCATTTCGTGTAGGCTTTACGTTATTGCTTACAAAGGGAACACCACCTATTTCAAGTCTTTCGCTTGTGCTAAAAAAAGTCATGTTAACCGGGTAATTGTATAAAGAATTTACCAATGTTCCTTTCTCGAAAATCAGGTATTTAAGATCGGCTTTTTTTGCCTCCAATCCGCAAGCAAGGCCGATGGGGCCGCCACCTATAATAATGATATCGTATAACGTTTGTAGCATTTTAATACAAAGTTATCCAATAAAGATTTTAGATATTTTAAACGTGGCAGAATGCTTTCAGAGAAATGGTGGTAAAAACATGGGATTAGCCCTGTTGTGAGACATACATTTTTTCCTTACATGATTGAGTTAATGGAAGATTAATTAAGAAATTTTTCTTATCTTGCCCGGGCATTTCTAACACTTCTCTTCAATTATTATTAAAAAATTTAATTAGCTAATCATGAAAAAATTTATGCTCGGAATTTCAGGTGTTGTTCTGTTTTTTATGGGATGTAAAAAAAACGATTTAACTGAGTCGGCTTTTACTGACAAAATACAAGATGGGCAACAGGTTATTACTAAAAGAACATGCGGTTCTTATGAGGTATTAAACGCACAGTTAGCCGCCGATCCAACTTTAAAAAGGCGTATGCAAGAAATTGAAACTTTTACGGATAAAGTAATTGCAAACCCTCAACTTGGTCGACTTGTAAATGGCGTTATTGAAATTCCTGTTGTGGTTAATGTAGTGTATAGAACTACTTCTGAAAATATTTCAGATGGCCAGGTACAATCGCAGATAACTGTTTTAAATGAAGATTATAATAACACTAATGCAGATAGAACAAACGTTCCTGCAGCGTTTCAGCCTGTTGACGCAAGTATCGGGATTCGTTTTGTGCTTGACCATATAGTAAGAAAGAAAACAACTAAGAAGAGCTGGGGAACAAATGATGCAGTTAAAAAAACGTCTTTAGGCGGCGTTGATCCAACGGATCCTATACATGATCTAAATATGTGGTCATGTAATTTAGGACAAAGTTTGTTGGGCTATGCTCAGTTTCCAGGGGGCAATTCTGCCACCGATGGCGTAGTTATATTATATTCTGCATTTGGAAGCAGGGCAAAATTTCCCGGAGGCACTTATACAACGTCTTATGACTTAGGAAGAACCGCAACGCATGAAGTAGGTCATTGGCTAAATCTTCGCCACATTTGGGGAGACGACAACGGCGCATGTACAGGTTCAGACCTTGTTGATGATACTCCAAATCAAGGCGGGGAGAATTACGGATGTCCTACGTTTCCGCATGTAAGTTGCACTAATAGCCCTAATAATGGGGATATGTTTATGAACTACATGGATTATACTGATGATCGCTGCATGTTCATGTTCACCTCCGGGCAAAAGCAAAGAACTCTTGCCATTTTTGCAGCAGGTGGTGCAAGAGCCGCTATTGGACAGTAACGACGAAAATATTATGTTAGATAAAGCCTCTGTTAACAGGGGCTTTTCTACTACTTCAAGTTATGATATACCTTTTGTACATCATCATCCTGTTCTAAATTATCTACCAGTTTTAAAACTTCGTTAGATTGTTCCTCATTTAGTTCAACTGTGGTGGTTGGTATCCTGGTAAGTTCCGCTGTTATAAGCTCGATGCCTTTTTCTTCCAGTGCTTTACTCATATGGCCAAATTCGTTATATGCTGTACGAATAATTATGTTGCCATCGGCATCATCACCAATTTCTTCAAGTCCATAGTCAATAAGCTCCAATTCCAGGTCTTCACTATTTAGCTTATTATTCTTTATTTTGAATTCACCCATCCGGTTAAAGAGAAACGCCACACTTCCTGTAGTGCCCAAAGCGCCATTGCCTTTATTAAAATGCATACGCACGTTTGCTACTGTCCTGGTGCTGTTATCAGTTGCTGTTTCTACCAGCAAAGCCACACCATGCGGAGCGTATCCTTCGTATAGCATTTCATGATAGTCAGTTTTGTCTTTTCCCATTGCCCGCTTTATAGCCGCATCTACACGATCTTTGGGCATATTTACGGCCTTTGCATTTATGATGCAGCGTCTTAATGCGGAATTATTGTCCGGATCGGGTCCGCCCTGTTTTACAGCAATATCAATCTCTTTACCTATGCGGGTAAACTGCTTTGCCATTTTATCCCACCTGGCAAACATGGTTGATTTTCTTACTTCAAATATTCTTCCCATAGATTATAATTTCCTGTTTCCCAATTAATTTATAAAGTATCGACTAACGGACTACTTTGTGGGTGGCAAATTTAATATACTACACTTACATTTGCTGCATGTCAAAAAAATACAGTTATCAGCAATTATTGTTATTTGCTGAACAGATATTTTTAAAGATGGGCTGCAGTAATGTTCATGCAAGAGTTGCTGCAGAATCATTACTGATAGCCGATTTAAGAGGTGTTGACAGCCACGGTGTAGCAAGGCTGAGCGGATATGTAAGGTTGTGGCAAGCCAAAAGGATCA
>CAXSEB010000019.1:8311-13361 GCA_964235805.1 uncultured Chitinophagaceae bacterium
CTCAAATAAAATTGATTCACGAAACACTATCTACTGGTGTGGTTGATGGAGATGCGGGGTTAGGTTTGGTTGTGGCACCTGAGGCAATGAATGTGGCTATTAGTAAAGCAAAACAGGTGGGCACAGGATGGGTTAGTGTAAAGAACAGTAATCACTTTGGAATTGCAGGCACATTTGCCATGATGGCTCTTGAACATGATATGATTGGCATTGCTATGACGAACGCCTCGGCATTGGTTGCGCCCACTTTTTCTATTGAAAGATTGTTAGGCACAAACCCGATTGCTGTAGCAATTCCGGCAGGTAGTGAACCCGCTTTTGTCGCTGATCTTGCCACAACAACAGCTGCAAATGGTAAATTAGAAATTTTCCAAAGAAAGAACTTGCCTGCTCCAGAAGGCTGGGTACAAACCAGGTATGGTGAGTTATCAACTAACGCAAGCGAATTAAAAAACGGAGGAGCACTGTTGCCACTTGGCGGCGACTATGAACATGGAAGCCACAAGGGTTATGCTTTAGGCGCTATCGTAGATATATTTTCTGCAGTGCTAAGCGGTGCAAACTATGGGCCGTGGGTTCCGCCATTTCCTGCTTACGTGCCTATGCCTGAGGATATGCCTGGTGACGGAATTGGCCATTTTTTTGGCGCTATGAGAATTGATGCATTTCGTACCAAAGAGGATTTTAAAACCAACATGGATAAGTGGATAAAACGATTCAGATCTTCTAAAACAATTGCAGGTAAGGATAGAGTTTACATCCCTGGTGATATTGAAAGAGAGATTGCTGAAGAGAGATTGAGAGATGGTATACCGCTTATCCAATCGGTAATTGATGACCTTGAGAAATTGGCTGATAAATACAATCTCAATTTGTAACACATCCTTACGAGTAAATCTTTGTGATTGTAAGAAAGGAATCAGGAGTTGGCTTCCTTGTGATTATCAACCTATATTTGCATCCCTTAAAAATAAACGTAGCAATGAAAGTAATGAAGTTTGGCGGCACAAGTGTAGGAAAGCCTGAAAGAATGTATGCCATTGCAAAGCTGGTAACAAGCAACAACGAACCCAAAATTATCGTATTATCTGCGCTTAGCGGAACAACTAATGCTCTTACAGAAATAAGTAAGTCTTTATCAAAGGGAGATCGCCACGAAGCTAAACAGCAAATTGACGCACTGGAACTTCATTATCAAAACTTCATCACTGATTTAGTTAAATCAGAAGAGGCTTATAATAAAGCAAAAGCAATTGTAGCGGAGCATTTTGAATTCTTGAATATTATTTTGAAGATCTCATATAGCGAAGCCTTAAACAAAGATATTCTTGCACAGGGAGAACTGTTAAGCTCCAAGTTGTTTTCAGTTTATTTGCAGGAACAAAATATTGACCATGAATGGTTGCCCGCATTAGATTTTATGGCAATTGACGCTTTGGAAGAGCCACAGATTGGCGCTATAAAAGTTAAGCTGGCACAGCTTTTACAACGTTTTAAAGGTAAGACTGTATTTGTAACACAGGGATACATTTGCAGAAATGCAAAAGGTGAGGTGGATAATTTAAAAAGAGGCGGAAGCGATTACAGCGCTTCATTAATTGCTGCTGCTATCAATGCTTCCGTTTGCGAGATATGGACCGATATAGATGGTATGCATAACAATGACCCAAGAGTTGTAAGCAACACAAAACCCGTTGAACAATTAAGTTTTGATGAGGCCGCCGAGTTGGCTTATTTCGGCGCTAAAATATTACATCCTGCGAGTATCTGGCCGGCGCAATCCTTAAATATACCGGTAAGGTTATTAAACACGTTACAGCCTACAGCAAAAGGCACTTTAATTGTGACAGACGCAGGAAGTGTGGGCGTAAAAGCTGTAGCAGCAAAGGACAACATTACCGCGATAAAGATAAAAAGCAGCAGGATGTTGCTTGCTTATGGCTTCCTTAGAAAAGTATTTGAAGTGTTTGAAAAATATCGAACGTCAATTGACATGGTAACAACATCTGAAGTAGCGGTATCTGTTACAATAGACAACGACACTAATCTTAAAAAAATAATAAAAGAACTCCAGGTTTTTGGAACTGTTGAAACGGATAGTAACCAAACTATTGTTTCAATTGTAGGCAATGAAATTACACAAACTGAAGAAGTAATGAAGAAGATCTTTGAAACCATATCTTCAGTACCTGTACGTATGGTAAGCTATGGCGGCAGTCGCCATAATATATCTTTGTTGATACCTGGAGAAGATAAAGAAAAAGCCCTGCAGTTATTAAATAAGGGATTATTTGATATGGAATAAATAGTTGAGCTTAGTAGACGTAAAAAGCCAACAAATGACCTTGTCATCTCACTAATCACAACTAACCACTCACAAGTTATACCACCAGCATTGCATCTCCGTAACTAAAAAACCGATATTTGTCTTTTATGGCCTTTTTATACGCTTCCATGGTGAGATCATAGCCGGCAAAAGCACACGTCATAATAAGAAGGCTTGTTTTTGGTAAATGAAAATTAGTAATCAACGCATCTGCTATATTAAAATTATAAGGCGGATGAATAAATGTATTTGTCCATCCTTCTGAAGGCTTTAACAATTTTTGTGCAGTGAACGAAGATTCCATGGCTCTCATAGTGGTGGTGCCAACTGAGCAAATTCTTCTTGTACTCTCTTTCGCTTTATTAACTATCCGGCAGGCTTCTTCCTCAATCTGGTAATATTCAGCATCCATTTTATGTTTGCTTAAATCTTCCACTTCAATTGGCCGGAAAGTTCCCAAGCCGGTATGCAGCGTAACCTCAGCAAATCGTATCCCTTTAATTTCAAGTCGTTTTATAAGCTCAGTACTAAAGTGAAGACCAGCGGTAGGAGCAGCTACTGCACCTTCATGTTTGGCATAAACGGTTTGATAACGTTCCTTATCTTCCTCGTCTGGCTTGCGCTTAATATATTTGGGCAGTGGGGTTTCTCCCATAAAATAAAGCATTTTTCTAAAATCTTCTTCACTGCCTTCCCATAAAAAACGTATGGTTCTTCCGCGGCTGGTCGTGTTATCAATTACTTCCGCTACCAACTCATCGTTATCGCCAAAATATAATTTGTTTCCAACCCTTATTTTTCGTGCCGGATCCACAATAACATCCCACAGGCGGTTTTGCCTGTTCAGTTCCCGTAATAAAAAAACCTCAATTTTTGCACCCGTTTTTTCCTTACGGCCGTACATTCTTGCCGGAAATACTTTTGTATTATTTACTACAAAAACATCTTTATCATCAAAATATTCTAGGATGTCTTTAAAATGCTTGTTCTCTATTTTGCCGGTTTTTCTTTCAATAACCATTAACCTGCTATCTTCCCTTTTTTTAGTAGGATTTTGGGCAATAAGATTTAAAGGAAGGTCAAATCTGAATTGGGATAATTTCATGTGCAATTAAAAATTAAATATTGTCACATGCCGGTGTGCTGTAATTACAAAGATATGGTATCTCTTTGCCAGAGGCCACTTATCATGTTACGGCATGATTTTTTAAGTTTGCGAAGCTACGAATAAATGATCACTTTATTATTGTATAATTTTATTATTGTGAATAAGATAAAACTAAGGTTTCAAGTAAGTAAGGTATTTCTAATAGCGAAGTTATTATATGAATCCAGCATTCAATGTTGCGTTTTCAGATTTATAAATAAATGGATCACGAAGAAGCTTAAGTGGACTATTATCATACATTATGTTCTTAAGTACATAACCAGGCAAACCATAAATTTAATATAGTAATGAAATTGGTAAGATACATTTCCGGGGAAAGCGTTAAAACAGGAATTGCTGTTAATGATATCATTTATGACACAACTGCATTCAGTAAAGATTATAATGAATCCTTTTTTGAAACAAATGGCTTATCACGGTTGCAAAAATTTGTAGAAGAACACATGAACACCTTACCTGTCGCAGATAACAATGTAAAGTTACTTAGCCCTGTGGCAAGGCCATCAAAGATCATTTGTATTGGCCTCAATTATACAGATCATGCAAAGGAGACCAATGTGACACTTCCGCCTGAACCGGTTATATTTTTTAAATCAACCACAGCCCTTGCCGGGCCAAATGATGATATTATTACTCCAAAAAAATCAACTAAAACCGACTGGGAAGTGGCGCTTGCCCTGGTTATAAATAAAAAAGCGTTTTACGTAGATGAAACAAATGCTATGGAATATGTAGCAGGATATTGCCTGCATAATGATCTTAGTGAACGAGAGTTTCAATTAGAAAGAAGCGGTACATGGGATAAGGGAAAAGGTTGTGATACCTTTGCACCAATGGGTCCATACCTGGCTACTAAAGATGAAATAAAAAACGAGGATAACCTGCGTCTCTGGCTAAAGGTTAATGGCAAGCTAATGCAGGATGGAAATACAGCAACCATGTTGTTTAAAATTCCGTTTCTTGTTTCGTATGTAAGCCAGTTTATGACGCTGCTGCCCGGGGATATCATATCAACCGGAACACCTGCCGGTGTTGGACTTGGCATGAATCCGCAGGTATATTTAAAACCCGGCGATGTAGTGGAACTGGGCATAGATGGATTAGGTACCATGAGGCAAAATGTAAAAGCCTATGAATAGGGTAGATGCACACCAGCACTTTTGGAAGTTTGACCGGGTGAGAGATTCATGGATAACAGGTGAAATGAGTGTTATACAAAAAGATTTTTTGCCGGACGATCTTTACCCGTTATTAAAACAAAATGGCTTTGATGGATGCATAGCTGTACAGGCAGATCAGTCAGAAGAAGAAAACCGGTTCTTACTGAAACTGGCAGAAGAAAATGATTTTATAAAAGGCATAGTTGGCTGGGTTGATCTGAAGGCAAATGATATTGAAGAAAAACTTGCATACTATAAACAGTTTGAAACACTTAAAGGATTCAGGCATGTATTACAGGGAGAAGCCGACAGGAGATATATGTTGAGTGATCAATTTAAAAATGGTATCGGCCTGCTGCAGAAGTATAATTTTACTTATGATATTCTGATCTATAC
>CAXSEB010000019.1:13371-15397 GCA_964235805.1 uncultured Chitinophagaceae bacterium
CAATTAAAATACAGCAAAGAGTTGGTAGCAGCTTTTCCCGAACAAAAGTTTGTGATTGATCATTTAGCTAAGCCGGGTATAAAAGATAAAAACATAGAAGACTGGAAGAGTGATATTTCAGCTATAGCAGAGCATGAGAATGTGTATTGTAAAATTTCCGGTATGGTAACAGAAGCAAACTGGAAGCAGTGGAAGCAGCAAGACTTTACGCCTTATCTTAATGCAGTTGTTGAAGCATTTGGAACAGAACGCTTAATGTTTGGTTCTGATTGGCCGGTGTGTCTTGTAGCAGATTCTTACTATGATGTTGTTCAAATTGTAAGTGAGTATTTTTCTTCATTTTCTATAGAAGAACAGGAAAGTATTTTTGCAGGTAACGCTATTCAATTTTATAATCTTTAATATTATTGTCTGGTTAACTTTTAATTTTACTGAAGCGCTTACAGTTAGGAGTTTTAGCCCCTCTCCTTTGGAGAGGAGTTTGGGATGAGGTCAATATAAAAATCTTAAATAAACCAAAAGCTTTAAACAGGCATAATGAATACATCGTTTTATCAGCAGCTTTTTAATAAACAGTTACAAAGAGAGTTAGTGCCTGCTAATGACGTAATAGCAACATGGGCTACACATCTTATCTGTTTACTATATCCTGAGCTTTCTTTATGCTCTTATGATTCTGTTTTAGAAGTTGAGGAAGAATCTCTCAACCTTAAAAAAGATCTTATTAACCTTTTACATGCCACCAAAGCTTGCAGTAATTTTGATCATGAAGAGGTTGCTATAAATTTCTTCAATAACATTCCCGAATTATACCGCATCTTAAATACTGATGCAGAAGCTTTGCTAAACGGCGATCCCGCCGCAAGAAGCAAGTTTGAAGTGATACGTGCTTACCCTGGCTTTTATGCTTTATGTTTTTATCGCATAGCGCATGCATTGTATAAGCTTGATGTTCCGCTTTTGCCAAGAATACTTACTGAGTTTGCGCATTCCAAAACCGGCATTGATATTCACCCTGCTGCTGAAATTGGTGAGCACTTTTTTATTGATCATGGTACAGGCACAGTGATTGGAGAAACTACACATATTGGTAATCATGTAAAGCTTTACCAGGGCGTAACATTGGGTGCAATGAGCATAGATAAATCAATGGCTTTTACCAAGCGCCATCCCACAGTAGAAGATCATGTGTTAATTTATTCAGGCGCAACAATTTTAGGTGGTGATACAGTTATTGGCCATCATAGCATCATCGGTGGAAATGTTTGGCTCACCCGTAGTGTACCGCCATGGTCATTGGTTTACCATAATCCTGAGATCACTATTGCTGAAAGAAAAATGGAGAACAATTAAACACTAAAAAATGGCAGGCATTTTAGACACAGTTGGCAATACGCCGCAGGTAGAAATTTTAAGACTGAATATCAATCCGCAGGTGAAGATATTTGCCAAGCTCGAAGGGAATAATCCGGGCGGAAGTGTAAAAGATCGTCCGGCATTGAACATGATAAAAAGCGCCATTGAAAGAGGCGATATAAATAACCAAACGAGATTAATAGAAGCAACTAGCGGCAACACCGGCATTGCCATGGCTTTAATGGCAAAACTGTTCGGACTGCAAATTGAATTAGCCATGCCCGCAAGTTCCACCCGTGAAAGAGTGGTAACCATGGAAGCATTTGGCGCAAAAGTTACTCTTTTGGAAAGCATAGAACTTTGCAGGGATTATGCAGAAGAAAGAGCAGCTAACGCAGGATTTTATTTGCTTAACCAGTTTGCCAACCCTGATAATTACATGGCGCATTATAAAACCACCGGCCCTGAAATATGGAAAGATACCCATGGTGAGATAACCCATTTTGTAAGTTCCATGGGAACCACCGGAACTATAATGGGTTGCAGTCGCTATTTAAAAGAGCAGAATAATAACATCCAGATAGTAGGTTGCCAGCCAACCGAAGAATCCTCTATACCAGGCATAAGAAGGTGGCCGGTTGAATACCTTCCGCAAATTTTTGACCCGGAG
>CAXSEB010000020.1:0-8583 GCA_964235805.1 uncultured Chitinophagaceae bacterium
TTGTTAAAATAAATCTATCCGCGTCGCCTTTGCCTTCCGATACATTTGGAAAAAAATTAACTTATAATATACCTGCTCTGAATTTATTTTTTTCTCATCAACCAACCACTTTAAAACCGCTGGAACTTACTCAGGACACAGGTTTACAAGCAAGTGTAGGTAATTATGTTAAGGCCGGTTACGGAAATTTTTCAACGCCATATCTTAATGCGGGCCTTAGCTTCAGCAATGGAAAAACCAAGTTGCTTAATTTATACGGTACTTACATTTCATCAAAAGGAAAAATTGAACACCAGGATTTTAGTGAATTAAAATTAAAGGCTACAGGCAGTTATTTCACCGGCGCAAATGAGGCTTATGGTTCGGTAAGCATTAGTCAATACCAATATTATTTATTTGGCTACGATCATAACTTACATACTTTTTCCAACGCTGATTTACAAAGAAAATACCAGGATATTGCTCTAAAAGCCGGTTATAGAAACACCGCCGAAAATGATTTAAAAGTAAATTATGATCCGAATGTTGAAGTGCATGTATTTTCAAGAGGAGATAAAATTAATGAAGCTACGCTGATACTCGATGCACCTGCAGAAAAGCGCCTTGGTGACGATGTGGCGTTTAAAATTAGCGGCCATGCCGAGATAAACAGCCTTTCAAATAAAAATTTTCAACAGGAAATAAAAGTTAATAATACTTTAGCGCAGTTAACTCCGGAATTCACTTATTATTCTGACAGGTTCACATTTCATGGAGGTATAACACCGGCATGGGATAATAAGCAGCTAAGTGTGTTGCCAAATATTTACGGCGAAGCTCAATTACAAAATAAAATTTTAATGGTGCAGGCAGGCTGGGTTGGCAGATTTATACAAAATAGTTTTCGTTCATTAAGTTTACTGAATCCTTACATGCAGGATCCGGTTTCACTTTTAGACACCAAAGAAGTTCAGCTCTATGGAGGCATAAAAGCTACTCTGGGTAAGCATTTCAGTTTTAATAGTAAAGCTGCATTCATCACCTATAACAATATGCCTTTGTTTGTAAATGACACGTCAGATGGTAAAAGTTTTTACATAAGTAACGAACGAAAAATGAATGACCTCCAAATTCATGGGGATTTGAATTATGTAAACCAGGACAAATTTACATTAACCGCAGCCTTAGATCTTAATACTTATACCGGATTAAAAGATAATGCCAGTGCATGTCATCTTATCCCGGTACAAGTTACAGGTTCGTTAAGATGGAATGCTTTTAAGGAAGTACTTTTTAAAGCTGATGCATTTGCTTTTTCACAAGTGCCTGCCTTACTAAAAAACGACAGGAGAAAAAAACTTAAAGGAGGAGTTGATATCAGCGCTGGTGCAGAGTTTAAGATCAATAAGCAATTCAGCGCATGGTTAGATTTTAATAATCTTCTTAACAGGAAATACGAACGCTGGAACAATTATCCTGTTTATGGGTTAAATGTGATCGGTGGAATTATTGTGCATTTTTAGCACTGCTGATTTGTTGAATCCAAATTGTATTTTGCATCTGCAATTATGCTATCCATTATTACATCTTACTTAATACAAACCGGTAAATGTGCATTGCCTTACATCGGTTATTTTACCACCGATTATAAGCCTGCAGTTACTGACATTGTTAGCAAGCAAATCTTTCCGCCTGTTGAAAGTATTATTTTTAGAGAAGAAGCTATTCCTTTATCAGCGGAACTCATAAATTATATAGCATCTAAAAGGAATGTTTCACACGAAGTTGCTGGCGGCGAGTTTGATGAGTTTTGTAAACAATGGAACAAAAAAATTGATGCTGGAGAAAAGCTTTGTTTTGAAACCTTAGGCTGTTTGCAAAAATCGGATCAAGGTGTTCTTATCTTCGTAAGAGAAAAGTTTATTAATTATAACGGTGCGGTTCTTGCCGAACGGGTTTTGCACCACGACGCCGGGCATTCCGTTTTAGTTGGCGATAATGAAACAACGTCCGCAGCTATGAATAAATATTATAGTAGCGAACCTGTTATTGACAGAAAAACCTGGCGGATTTGGGCATTGGCGCTGTTCTTTATTGCATTGTTGTTACTGATTTTTAGTTTTTATAACCATAGGTTTTCACCTTCTTCTGTTGGCAATAGAAGCAAGTTTACCATCGACAGTGCCGGTGAAACCCACAAATAAAGAAGCTTCAAAAGCAATCCTGCATTAAATTTCAAGCTACTTGTTATATTAGCAAACTTATAAAAAGAAGTTTGCGCTTAAAGTAAATCTCTTTCTTACCATACAATTTAAATGAAGATCACAAGAACTGAGTGTCCGGGTTGTAAGAGCAGGAATATTTCTTTCGTTCTTAAAGCAAGTGATTATACAGTGTCACATGAAGTTTTTGAAATATGGCAATGTAATATTTGCACACTTAGATTTACCCAATCCATCCCTGATAAAGACGAAATCACTGCATATTACAAATCTGAAAATTATATTTCACATAGTAATACAGACAAAGGTTTTGTAAATTTTTTATACCATAAAGTGCGTAAGCGTACCCTGAACGCTAAAAGAAAACTAATAAGCGAAAGCACAGGTATCAACGCAGGTTATATTTTAGATATAGGCTGTGGAACCGGATCTTTTTTAAATACAATGAAGCAGTCAGGGTGGAGGATAACTGGCCTGGAACCAGATGAAATTGCGAGAGCAAAAGCAAAAGAGCTTTATAATTTAGATGTCCATTTACCAGGAGATCTTTTTAATTTGCCTCATTCGGGCTTCGATGTAATTACAATGTGGCATGTGCTTGAACATGTGCATGAGTTACAAGATTACCTCACGCAATTAAGATTTTTGTTGAAGCCGGATGGTCTCATTTTTATTGCCGTTCCTAATTACACCTGTTACGATGAAAGTGTCTATCTGAAGTATTGGGCAGCTTATGATGTGCCTCGTCATTTATATCATTTTTCCCCTGACGCTATGATTAATTTGTTGGTGGATAACAAGCTGAAACTAAAATCTATTAAGCCGATGTTATTCGATAGTTTTTATGTAAGCATGCTCAGTGAAAAATACAAAACCACAAACAATCTTGTGAAAGCTTTTTTTGTTGGATTGATTTCAAATTATAAAGCACTTAAAGATGTTGAAAATTGTAGTTCGATCATTTACATTATTGGTAAGTAATAGTGTAAAAGATGCCAGTTTAATTAAGTTTCACTTCAAACATTTTAGGCCAGTTTTTACCGGTGATGTACATCTTTTTTGATGTGCTGTCATAAGCAATGCCGTTAAGCACATCGCCATCGTTAACTACATCATTGGGTGCATATTGTTTAAGCAAGCCGGCCAGGTTTATCTTACCAACCACGTGTCCGTTTGCTGTATCAATTTTTACTATATCGTTAGTGTACCACCTGTTAGCATAAACGTAGCCGTTGATATATTCTAATTCGTTAAGGCTATCTACCTTTCCGTTATTATCTGATACTGATAATATTTTAAGCATCTTCATAGCTTTCTTGCCGTCATCAGGCAATACATAATATAGCTTATCACTTCCATCACTTATAATAAGCTTTGACCCATCGTTGGTAATTCCCCAACCTTCATACTGCCAGTTTAAAGTAGCCACCGGTTTATAAATATCATTAAGGTTATACTCGAATACTTTATTATTTTGCCAGGTAAGCTGGTAAATCTTGTTATTAAAAATGGTGATTCCCTCGCCGAAAATTGTTGGGTCTTTTATCAGGTATTTCTTTTTAGGTATACCAGATTTTATATCTACGATTCTTAAGCTGCTTTGATTTGGCTCGCCTGTGCCTTCATACAAATTGCCATTGTAAAATTCGAGTCCTTGTGTAAAGGCCTGCTTATCGTGTGGGTAGGCAGCATTAATTGTAAATGTTATGGGTTGAGGCGCTGGCAAGGGTTTGGTAACAATTGATTCATCATATGAATCATCTTTATCGCTACTTTTAGATGAGCACGAAACGATACATAAAATGAGTGAAAATATTATAATGTTTTTCAACGCGACATATGTTTATCGTGTAAAAATAGTAAACGCAAGGCGTTTGTTTGTTAAGTGATTTATAAAAGAGATCTTCAATTGCTTTGACTTTTGAATTATTTGTATTTTATTTGCACTCTCTACGCCTCTGTGCCGGTTAATGTATAAACTATCAGCCGCTTTCACATTGGTGCCAAACTAACTTCCACCATCCTTTGTATTTATCATCCTCATAGAATATGATTAGCCTGTAATATTTATTATCACATCAGTTGATGTTTAATTTTTTATTCAGGTCATGAAAATTATTTACTCTTTTTTATTTTGCTGTATTGTATTTCATTGTACGGCTCAACGCTCTTCTCTACAAGCTACAGCAAGAGATACTATGCCTGGTGAAATTATCACAGTACCGGTAGTAATTCACGTTCTATATAACGATAACACCCAAAACATCAGCGATGCACAAGTGCTTTCTCAAATAGAAAGTTTAAATAAAGATTACAGGAAACTAAATAACGTTCAAAATATACCTGCAGCATTTGCGCCACTTTCAGCAGATGTGAAAATTCAATTTTGTATAGCTAAAACTGATCCGCAGGGTAAACAAACCTCAGGCATTATACGAAAGCATACTAACACTGCCAATTGGCTGGCAAATGATGAGATGAAGTTCTCAGTTTCAGGCGGGGATAATGCATGGGATTCAAAGAAGTACTTAAACATTTGGGTATGTAATTTATTTGGCAGAAGCCTGGGATACTCTTCGTTGCCCGGAAGCCCTGCAGATAAAGACGGAGTTGTAATTCAGTATGATGTGTTTGGAACAACCGGCAAATTAAGACCTCCGTTTGATAAAGGCAGGACTGCAACTCATGAAATTGGCCACTGGCTTGGGTTATTGCATTTGTGGGGAGATGCACTTTGCGGTGATGATAAAATCGATGACACTCCGCCTCAGAGATCTTACAATAATGGCTGTCCTTCATTTCCTCATACAAGCACCTGTTCAATAAACGCAAATGGCGATATGTTTATGAACTTTATGGATTTTACTGATGATGCATGCATGAGTATGTTTACAAACGGACAAAGAAATAAAATGCGAAGTATGTTTGCTTTGGGAAATTACAGGAACTCTTTTCTAAATTCATCTGTGTGCAATCAACCTGCGCCGCAAGAAAGTCTTTTAGCGAAAGAAGCTATTACAGCAACAATAAACAATATCGTTTTATATCCAAACCCGGCTAAAGACTTCGTTAATATTGAGGCTGGAAACAAAAGTTCGTTAAGTGGCAAAACCCTGGTGATATATAACATGTTGGGGATAGAAATGAAAAAACAAACACTTACTGCAACAAAAAATACTGTCTTAATTGATAATTTATCCAGCGGAATGTATATGGTAAAAATAGGAGAGGGGAAAGAAATGAAAATCATGCAATTGATAAAAAAGTAGTTAAGGCGTTTCGGTACTCTTGTACTTTACGTTTCTTTGCTGCAGGTAATCAAAAATACTGTTGAAGCATTCTTCGTTGCTACCAATTAACTCCGGCGGAAATATTCCCTTTTGGTTGAATGTATTGCTTATCAGCAAATGCAAAGCTGCATTGCATGTATAGCCTGTAGTTCGGGCCATTGAAGATGTTTTTGTGTCAGGATCGTATAAATCAAATAAATCGTAAATAATTGTTTTAGGCATTCCACCAACTTTCCCTGAAATTTTTATCCTCATTATAGTGAACTCTTCCTCCTCACTTTCCAATTTCCATTGTTTGAATAATATTGCAGAAGAAAATTGCAGCGGGCTTAATTCAATTTCTTTGTATTTGATTTTATTCTGATCAAAAAATCCGCCCTTTATAAAAGCTTTTATAATATCAATGTGCCCGGGATAGCGCAATGTTTTTTCTTTCATATTAGGGATATGAGGCATCGTAAAAAGGATAGACCTCAATCCATCAGTGTTAAACGATTCAAGTGTTCCAACATTTTCAAAATCAATCATCTCACTATCGCTTAATGCTGACCTTGTAACCATTTGCCCGTTTTCAATGAATCTTGCCGGCCTGGTATATTCTTCAATAACATCTGCGGGTGAAAATGGCGCTTTATATTCAAATGGTTTTATCCGAAGCTTAGGTAATCCTCCAACCATGCATTCAAAATTTTCTACCTGCATTCGGTCATTATAATATCCTAAAACAAGATTGCTAATTCCGGGAGCTACACCGCAGTCTATAATTGCAGTAATACCATTTTCCTTTGCAAGCGCATCTAACTCCATACAATTTTCAGGTGAGAAGGAAATATCCACTACATTTTTATTTGCTTTTATAACTGCCTCTAATGTTTTATAACCCATAAATCCAGGAACTGCTGTCACTACGTAATCGAAAGGGAACAGTAGTTTGTGATAGTTACTAACATCTATAAGATCGCTTTTAATCGTTGTTATACTTCCATTAGTTGCACTTAGCTTTGATAAAGCCTCTCCGTTTATATCTATTGAAGTTACCTCATGGTTTTTTGCAAGATCAATGGCCATAGCGCTGCCAACCATGCCTGCTCCAAGAACCGCAATTTTACTCATCTTTCAAATGTATGTGTTTGTAATAATAAAAGCTAATTGTATAATTGTATTTAATTATAGTACTAACAACTTGTGAATGCTTAAAAGCATCTAATTTAAAATCATTAATAATTATGAAAAAACTCTTTGTAATTCTTTCCTTATTCGCACTGCCGCTCGCAGGTTGTGAAACAGCTAAACAAATATTAGGCTCAGTAAATACCGGTGCAATGGGTACCGGAACCTTAAGTAATGCAGATATAGTGCAGGGTCTTAAGGAAGCGTTGCGTGTAGGCGCTGATACAAGCACAAAAAGGCTTTCTCTTTTGAATGGCTTTTTTGGTGATGATATGATAAGAATATTAATGCCACCTGAAGCTGCGAAAGTTGAGAAAACTTTACGTGATGTTGGCTTTGGAAAAACGGTTGACAAAGCTGTGCTTTCAATGAACCGTGCTGCTGAAGATGCCTCGAAACATGTAGGCGATATTTTGTGGAATTCTATTAAAGCAATGAGTATACAAGATGCTTTGGGTATATTAAGAGGTGGAGATTTTGCTGCAACTGAGTATTTAAAACGTACAACCACTTTACAATTAACTAACCAGTTCAGGCCGGTGATTGAGCAATCGTTAAAAAATGTAGATGCTACCAAATATTGGGACGATGTGTTTACAGTCTACAATAAATTTAGTAAAACCCCTGTAAACACTGACTTGCAGGCTTACGTTACCGAAAAAGCACTTGCAGGATTATTCTATCATATCGGTTTGCAGGAACAAAAAATCCGTAAAGATCCTGTGGCAAGAGTTACAGAGATTTTGAAGAGAGTATTTGGTAGTTAGTATAAACCACGATTTAATGGGATTATTTATAGGATTGTTGGGATTGTTAACATGTACTTATGAATAGGTTTATCAATCATTATCTCACAAATCCCAAACATCCAATAAATCAAGGTTCAGACAAGGTCATATATCTGTTGCTTCTCCATAAGCCACTGCAGTAGCTTCTTTTAGGCCTTCACTCATAGTTGGGTGAGGATGAATAGCATTTAAGATTTCATGGCCGGTTGTTTCAAGTTTTCTTGCAACAACTGCTTCTGCAATCATTTCGGTAACATTGTTTCCTATCATGTGACAGCCTAAAAATTCGCCATACTTAGCATCAAAAATTACCTTTACAAAACCTTCTGTAGCGCCTGCAGCACTTGCTTTTCCGCTTGCGATAAAAGGAAACTTACCAACTTTAACTTCGTAGCCTGCATCTTTAGCGGCCTTTTCTGTTAAGCCGACTGAGGCAACTTCCGGTGTGCAATAAGTACAACCCGGAACGTTATTGTAATCAATGTGATCTGGCTTATGACCTGCTAAATGTTCGGCGGCATTTATCCCTTCTTTGGTTGCTTTATGGGCCAATGCCTGGTTAGGCGTACAATCGCCTATGGCATAAATGCCCGGCACATTGGTTTGCAAATTGCCATCTGTAACAATTCTTCCGCGGTCGGTTTTTATACCGAGTTCTTCAAGACCAATGTTTTCAACATTTGCAACAACACCTACTGCGCTTAAAACGATGTCAGCTTCTATAGTAATCTCCCCGTTTTGCGTTTTTACTTTTGCTTTTACGCCTTGTCCGCTTGTGTCAACACTAAGCACTTCACTGTTCACTAAAATATCGATGCCTTGTTTTTTTAATTGCTTTTCAAGCTCTTTCGAAACGTCTTCATCTTCTACGGGAACAACTCTTGGTAAAAATTCAACGATCGTAACCTTTGTTCCCATACTGTTATAAAAGTATCCAAATTCAACACCAATGGCGCCGGAACCAACAACTATCATACTCTTTGGCTGGCTTGGCAAAACCATAGCTTCACGGTAACCAATAATTTTTTTGCCGTCTATAGGTAGAGAGGGCAATTGTCTCGCCCTTGCGCCGGTTGCAATCACTATATTTTTTGCTTCAAGTACTTGCTTGTTGCCATCTGCTGCAGTCACTTC
>CAXSEB010000020.1:8646-14063 GCA_964235805.1 uncultured Chitinophagaceae bacterium
TAATTTTCCAGTACCCATTACAACGTCAATTTTATTTTTCCTCATAAGAAACTGAACGCCCTTGCTCATTTTATCTGCAACACCGCGGCTCCGTTTTACCACGTTTTCAAAATTTGGTCTAAAGCCATTCATCTCTATACCATAATCCATGGAGTGTTTAGCATATTCATAAACCTGTGCGCTTTTTAGTAATGCTTTTGTAGGTATGCATCCCCAGTTAAGGCAAATACCACCGAGACTTTCTCTTTCAACAATGGCCACTTTTTTACCTAATTGCGAAGCTCTTATTGCAGCAGGATAACCGCCAGGACCGCTTCCTAACACTATAACATCGTACGCCATACTAACTTATTTGAAGATTTAATTAATGATTGAATTGAATATAAAAATGTGAGCGAGAAATATTCGGATGCGAAATTAGTTTGAATTGAGGAAAGCACAAAACTGTTAAATAGGGATTTGGTTAGTGTTTCATCAGTAATTATTAGTGTAATTTTATAGAAAAAGACAGTGAAGATTTTAAAGAATTTTATAGTGATGATCTTGTTAACCGCCGGAATTTTCACTAAAGTAAATGCCCAGCAAATTGCATCATGGAAGGTAACTGACGTGAGAAATTACAAAGATACATCTGACTCTGTTTTAGTAATTAACTTTTGGGCAACATTCTGTAAACCATGTGTTGAAGAGATTCCCTATCTTGAAAGCATTAGTGAAAAATACAAAGACAAGAAAGTAAAGGTTTTGTTAGTAAGCCTGGATCTTCGCAGTTTCTTTCCTGCAAAAATTGACAGTTTTGTAAAGAAAAATAATTACACCAGCCAGGTTGTTTGGTTAAACGAAACTAACGCTGATTATTTTTGTCCTAAAATTGATAAGAGTTGGAGCGGTGCAATACCTTCTACATTAATAATTAATAGAAAAAAAGGATATAAAAAATTTATAGAAGAGCAAATGAAGCCTGAACGGTTTGAAGCAGAGTTGAAAAAGGCTCTTTAAATTATAACTCTTTTCTCTTAATAGCACAACCTACACTTCTGCTTTCTTTCACTGAAACGTCTTTACCGCTTATTAAATCATTTACCGCTTGTTTAAGATAATGCGTGATAACGTTTTCCTCGTCGCCGGGATTGTCATCAATAGCACCATGATAACAAAGCATAAGATCTTTATTAAATAAAAAACACTCAGGCGTTCGCTTTGCGCTAAATTCATCAGCAAGGCGGTTATCTTCATCAACTACATAATACCAATTATAGCTTTGCTGTTTTGCATACTCCTGCATTGCTTTGTAACTATCCTCGTCATTGCGTTGTGCTTCGTTGGAATTTACCAATACAACGCCGATATTATTTTGCAAGGCATAGGTGCATATTTCCTTTGTGCGCTGCTGATTCCTGATAACAAACGGGCAAGTATTACAGCTGAACATCACCAGTAAACCATTCTGCTTTTTTGCTTCTTTTAAACTCGGTTTACTGCCTTTTATATCTAACAGTTTTACATCTTGTAAAGGCAATTTACTGCCAATAGGTAAAACAGCTGTATTAAGTTTAAATGAAAACAATACAACAAGAAACAGCATCGATTTAGCTAAAAATGTTATTTTGTTTTTCATTTTCTGCAAGTAAGGTGTTATGTTTTAAGTTCAGGTAATCCTTGAAAATAATGCTCCGTTTTGCGATGGTTTCGATTGTTCTGATAACGCTTTTAATGTTTTTATACTTACGTTAAAATCAAAACCTATCAGCACTACCAGTGAATTTATAAAGATAAGAATCATAAAAACCATTATTGTCCCAATTGATCCATATAATACGTTAAAACGTCCAAAATTATTTATAAATGAAGAAAATGCAATAGTGAAGATTATGCTTAGAAACGTTGCCAGCACTGAGCCGGGAGATACCAGGTTCCATCTTTTTGTGGTAGCAGGAGCGTACCTGTAAATAAAAGCAAATGAATAAAAAATCAAAGCTATAATCAATACCCATTTACCATAAAGTATAATATCTTTTGTTAAGCGGTTTTTAACGCCTATCCAGTTTAGTATATTATTTTGTAAAAGCAGTAGTACAAGACACAACATTAAAAGCCCGAACAATAAAATAGTTAGTTTCAAAGCTATCCACCTTTTTCTTAATCCTTTTATTTTTTCGAAACCGATATAATCTTTGTTGAAGGAACGCATAACACCCATGATAGCATTGGACGCAAAAAAAAGCGACAGAATAAAACTAAATGATATGAGGCCAATCTTTGAGCCATTGATAAAACTATCTACAAAATTGATTAAGCCGGTGTTGTAAGTTTTTGCGGGCACAATATCCACGATAAGACCATGTAGTTCTTTTTTTAAACTTCTTTTAGAAATGAAGGGAAGATTAGGAATTAACGTAAAGAGAAAAAGGCATGTTGGAGGAATTGACATTATAAAATTATAAGAAATAGCAGCAGCACGTTCCGTTAAGTTCGGTATGCTAAAGTGCTTACGAAAGAACATCATCACTTCATATAAAGATATGTTCTCAAAGCCGCGTGGGCTCCAGCGTTTACTTCTTTTTATAAAGAAACTGCCTGGTTGCGTTGTTAATATTATACGTTCCAGTTTGGTCAATCTGTATCCTTAAAACAAATGTTGGAAAGATAAAATTACTTAATGTAAGTTGTTTTTTTGCTTTAATAAGATAACACTGTCTAATGCTTGCTGGTATGCTTTGGCGTATTTTTTATGTTCTTCGTAGCCTGCTGCAAAGTTTGAGTACCCGGAGAAGTCTGGTTTAGCTACAAAAAACAAGTAGTTTGTTTGCGGCTGATTCAGCACTGCATCAATTGTTTTAATCGATGGTGTGCATATAGGCCCCGGCGGCAAGCCTGCGTACAAGTAAGTGTTGTATGGAGATTGATAGGAGAGGTGCTTGAAATATATTCTCTTTAAACCAAAATCCTGCATCGCAAACTTTACAGTAGGATCTGCCGCCAGCTTCATTCCCCGTCGAAACCTGTTTAAGTATACACTGGCAATTTTACCTTTATCGCCTAATTTGTTAGTTTCCTCTTCAACAATTGAAGCCAAAATATATACCTGTTTTTTATCAAGTCCCAATGATGAAGCTGCTGCGTTTCTTTTTGTGTTCCAGAACTTTTGTTGTGCTGCGTATAACCTCTTAAATAATTTTGACGCTGTTGTATTCCATGTAAAAGTGTAGGTATCTGGTATAATGGCTGTAAGCACATCATTGCTGTTAAGGTTATACTTTAAAAGCGAATCCCGGTTATTGATGAATGTTATCACATCATCAGAATCCGGTTCAAAATTGTCTCCGAGCTTCTTTGCAAGATCCTCTTTTGTACGCAGCTTATTTATTACCAGGTTTACCGGCGTTTGATTTCCTGACCTCAACATTCTTACAAGGCCAAACAAGCTCATGCCGTCTGATATCTTGTATTTGCCGGGTTTTACCAAGCGATCATAATGAAGAAACTTTGATAACCTGTCAAACATTTTGATATGCTCAACTATGTTTTTCTTCACGAGACTATCTCTTACGACTGAAAAATTGGAACCGGTTTTTACATGAAAAAAATTGCCATCAGGCATGTTGATAGTTGGGCCAAACAATTGCCAGCCGATGAAGCCGGCAACAGTAATAACAATAATAAGTAATACCGGAAACAGCCTTCTCCGTTTTTTCATTTTATGATGATATGATTTCAGCCAAATTAGGGTAGGCCTTTAACAAAAATACCCCGCCTTTACAGACGGGGCACTTTTTATATAAATAATTATTTTGTTTTTGGAGAAGGTTGAGCTGGTTGAGCTTGCTGATTATTTTGTAACGGAACCTGGTTTTGTTTTGGTGCAGTAGAAGTGCCCGCAGGAGCTTCGTTCAGCAACCTGTCTCTATCATCATTGATACCTGCTTTAGGAATAAAAAAAGCGGAAGTGATACATAACACCGCGACAACACCTGCAAAAAGCCAGGTGCCTTTTTCCAATACATCAGTGGTTTTTTTAACGCCCATTAACTGGTTTCCTATGCCGCCGAAAGATGCAGATAAACCGCCACCTTTTGGGTTTTGAATCAATATTATTAAGCCTAAAATTACTGACGCAATAAGCACCAAAATTCCAAAAACGATCAACATGTTAAACTGGTTTTATGCTATTAATCTTAGCTGCAAAGTAAGCACTTTTGGCGGGATATTAGAGAAAGACTATGTAAAGAAAGAGGTATTTTTGTCTATATTTATGATGTTGAAAAACTTAATTTGTTATATATCTCTATGGCCTGTTCGGGTTTTTCTTGTTGCAGCAATACTTCCGCCATAGCTTCTGTTATCACTTCAATGTTTGCGTTAGAGCCTTCAGCAATGTTTTGAATCATCTTATCGGTTTGCTCGCCACCCTCACTAATTTTTTGAAGAGGAACTTTTTTCATGCTCTTCAGCCATTCTGTAAAGCTTTTAAGCTGCGTGCCTAACTTGTCATTTGATACTGGTTCTTCACCTATTTTAATACCCTGCGATGCAAAATAATCTACTGTATGCAATGGTTCAAAAGCAATCAGTTCTTCACTTCTGTTTTGATCAGCCAAAGTTGCCTTCTCTTTGTTTGCAACATCGGGCTCCTCGGCTAACACAACAGGTGCATCAACTTTTTCGTCTTGGTTCGTTTGATGTAATTGCCAATTAAGCCAGGTTTGGTTATTGAAGAATAAGGCCGTAACAGCAGCTTCTTTTTCAAAACTTGTATGTCCATTTTTTTTATAGTTTGAAAGAAGCCAGAAATGCGCAAGTGAGTAGTAAGGATATTCTTCAGTAATAGCAATTAATTCTTCCTGGGTAAGATTTTTATTATTTTTTGAATTGATGCTTTGGTGGTTACTGTTGTGCATTGATGAGATATCGGTCTACCAGTTTGAAAATATTCTATTAAAAATTTCTTCAACAAGATTCCTGATAATATCGCCACCCAAATTGGCTTCGGCCTGTGACAAACTTAACTGCGCATTAAAATCATAATTACGGGTAAGGTCGGCTTCAAAGTCTTTGGTTTGATCTAAAGTATTTTTAAAGATAAGATGAAAAGAAACATTAAGCCTGTTAGTAGTTGCATTTTGATTGGCAATACCTGTTGTTGTTACACTGTAATCTGAAAGATAACCACTGATATCATAATGCGCATCATCACTGTTCGTCTGGCGAAGCCGTGTTTGACCAAGGATCTTCTGTTTTAATTTTTCAGTTACCTGTGGTGTTATTGTTGGGTTTACATAGCGTGCTTTATTCTCTAAATAGTTAACCCTAAAAGTTTTTATTTCGGCGGGTATTGGAGAGGTGTCTTTTGTAGAATATTTTCATGTAACATTTAATTTTGCTACATGTAAATAATCTACACAAGAACCCTCCCCAAT
>CAXSEB010000020.1:14073-15276 GCA_964235805.1 uncultured Chitinophagaceae bacterium
TAAATGTTACAAGAAGCAAACAGCAGGCGATAAATAATTTTAACCGGGAGAAGTACGTCATTATGCTAACACTTGTTGATCATTTATTATAAACCTTTGTATCACTTAGTCACATCACTCATTTATATCATACTCTTTTAATTTCCTGTATAATGTTCTTTCGCTAATGCCAAGGTCCATTGAGGCATCTTTTCGTTTGCCACGATGTTTTTTAAGCGCTTTAATTATAAATTTTTTTTCCTTGTCCATTTTACTTAACGATTCTTCAACTTCTTCATGTTGATGAATACCGTTATTGTTGTTAATTAAAACAGGCTGCGATTGCTGGTTATCAGTTGATAGATTATTTTGAAAATTTTCTAAAATAGGATCGGCCTGAAAGCCGTTGTTATGCATCAACGAAGGATTTTGAATAATATCGAAAAACATTTTCTTTAACTCTGTAACATCTTTTTTCATGTCAAAAAAGAGTTTATATAAAATCTCTCTTTCATTATTAAACTCTTTTTGATTTACACCTCCGTTCTGCGGATTTGCAAGTACAGGCAGCCTTGAATAATTATTATCCGGTAAAAAACTTCTCAAGGTTGTACCCGTTATATTTTTATCCTGTGAGAGAACTGATATCTGCTCTGCAATATTCTTTAATTCTCTAACATTACCCGGCCACGGATAGTTAATTAACACATTCTTTGCTTCGTCATCCAGTTGAACAGGCGGAGATTTATACTTTTCGGCGAAATCAACAGCAAATTTTCTAAACAATAAGGGAATGTCCTCTTTCCTGTCACGCAGTGCCGGAACCCTTATTGGTACAGTGTTTAAGCGATAATAAAGATCTTCTCTAAACCTGCCATTTTGCGTAAACTCTAAAAGATCTTTATTGGTTGCTGCAATAACTCTTACATCAGTTTTTTGCACTTTTGAGGAGCCAACACGAATATATTCTCCAGCTTCCAGAACACGAAGCAGACGAGCTTGTGTTCCTAACGGCATTTCACCAATCTCATCTAAAAAAATAGTGCCGCCATTTACCGTTTCAAAATAGCCTTTGCGACTATCAACAGCGCCGGTAAATGAGCCTTTTTCATGGCCGAATAGTTCGGAATCGATTGTGCCTTCAGGAATGGCTCCGCAGTTTACGGCTATAAACGGGTTGTGCTTGCGTGCTTAAAGTGCATGAATTATCAATGAAAATGCTTC
>CAXSEB010000021.1:0-5527 GCA_964235805.1 uncultured Chitinophagaceae bacterium
GCAACGACCTCGGCATTGACCAAAAGCTATTACGATTGCGGTATGGTAAATTTTTAGGTGAAGAATTTACATCAGGAATTGGCAGTGACAGTGATGATGAACATAATAACAAAGCCAGTAATACCAACACAAATGACATACTTAAAAAATATGGGCACAACCACGACAATGCCGAAGACGCAACCTTCTTTGATGCTGAAACAAAAAAGGAATTAAAAGCAACACTTAATGAAATGTGGAACGCTGAATTACAGCTAAGAACATTTGTTCCGAGAGATGCTTTGCCATATGAATACAAAGCTTTAAGATTACTAAAAGATCTTCAACAAAAATCAAGGGTATATGTACAAAAAACAGGCCTTAAGGCAACTCCGTTAGATCCAGCCAAACGATTAACCGGAACGCTTGCAGGGATTAATCAACCGATTGCACATGAAAGTTCTAACAAACAAGAATCAGCAACTGATATAAATAGAAAGGCTCTAGGAGTTTTAGAACTATTAAAAGATAATGTCAAATTAAATTCTTCTTCTCAGGATATATTACAACAGGCTTTTAGAAATTTAAGCATAAGTGCTGCACGCCAGCCGGGTGCTTACCTGAGTGCACTGACTTCATTAAAAAAAATCTTAAATGACAATTACAGTATAAAGGATATTCAAATTGCAGAAAACGGCCTGCAGAAAATGACTTCAGTAGCTGAGAAGTTACCCTACTCTGAATCCAATGCAGGAATGAATTTATCAAAACAGTATTTTATTAATTTAAACAAAGGCAGCAGGTAACAATATGTTTTGGAACTTAACTGTAATAGTGTTGTGCTCATTGTTATTGCTCTTTTTAATCTGGAAAGAAACCAATAGACCAGTCAAAACCTGGCTGGCGGCAAGAATTACTGCTTCGGTGTTTGCAACTAGTAGCTTAGCTCTTCTCGCCTTGCCTGTTACTATCAATCAAAAACATAAAACAAGCGATCATAAAAAAGTAATCCTGTTAACAGAAGGATTTAATAGTGATAGTGTGCAAAGAATTTTAAATGATGGCATGGACGAAAAAATATTTACAATAAGCAAGTCCATTAAAGCTTTTAATGCGACATATACAACTGATATAACTTCCCTTATCGAACCTTATCATAACACAAAAACGATTGATGTTTATGGAAACGGAATAGACGATAATAATCTGAGCCTGTTAAGAGGATCGCCTATAATATTCCATCCTGCCGTTATAAAAAACACTTTTACTAACATTGATTGGACACAAAAAATTACTTCAGGTGAACCATTGCTGATACAGGGAAGTCTTGCTAATGCATCTTCTTCACAAATAAAAATTATTTTAACCGGGTTTAATACAACGCTGGATTCGGTAGTTATTGCTGCAAAGGAAACATCTTACTTTCAACTTACTACCATACCTAAGCTTCTGGATAAAGCAGTGTATCATGTTATAGTAATATCCGGTAAAGACACGTTAGAAAAAGAACCTATTCCGTTTGAAGTGAAGCCTGCGAAGCCTCTTAGCATTCTTTTACTTGCGGCAAACCCGGATTTTGAGAATGAATTTCTTAAAAACTGGCTGGCAAAAAACGAATATAAATTTGCAGCAAGAACAGTGATCAGTAGCAAAAAGTATGATCAGCAGTTTGTAAATATTTCTTCGGCATCTCTTAACCGCATTAATTCTTTGCTGCTTGAAAAGTTCGATGTTATAATAGCGGATGCTTCAGAATTATCAGCGCTGCCTGCCTCAGGTATTTCAACCATAAAAAATTATGTAGAAAGTAAAGGTGTAGGGCTGATAGTTAAAACAGGTAACACAATACATTCTTCATCATTTTATTCAACTTTATTTTCGCTGATTGAAATGAAAGATAGCATTGAACACATAATTAAACTAAGCTTGGGTGAAACAAGTCATACTACACTGCCTCTAAAGATAGAGCAGCCTGTTTATATACAGAATATCGCTGGAACACAAGCGCTCGTTAAAGATCAACAAATGAGAATAATGGTTAACAGCAAACTATTTGGTTCAGGTAAAATTGTATTAACAACCATTGGAAATACATATACGTGGCAACTGGCGGGAAACACCACAGATTATAATTCGTATTGGTCATATTTGTTACGAAAAGCAGCTAAAAAAATTCATGTTGAAGAAACATGGGAAGTAGCTCCGTTGCTGCCTCAAAAAAATGAAGAAGTACATTTAAAATTGCAAACATCTAAATTAAATATTCCACAGGCACAGATAGGAGAAGACATGATTTATATGGAACAAAACTATCACTTGCTTTATGAGTGGAATGCTTTGTATTGGCCAGTTAAACTTGGCTGGCAACCATTATTAATTAACGGTAATGTAACTGGTTGGTTGTATATAAACAGTAATGAAGACTGGAAAGGTATTAAAGCAATTGATAAAATAAATGCAACAAAGAGATATGCTGCAGATCACCAGTATACATCCTCAGGAGATTATATAACAAAAAAAGGAATAGCTTTAGAAATTCCTAAAATCTACTTTCTCATCCTATTTCTTAGTTGTTCAGGTTTTCTCTGGTTGGAAAAAAAATTCAAAGGCAACTAAGTACTCAAAGCAAATAAATATTGCCTGTTTATTATCATAAATGTTATACTTATAGAAGACTACATAGTTTCTACAACATTTTTGTGCATTGGTCTCCAGATTAAATAATAATAAGCAAGCATTAAAATGCCAATGCTAAAAGGGATAATGGCTAAATATTTATAAGTTATATTTTGATAAGCAACCAGGTTATCGAAGTGAAAAAACTCACTTATCATCCAGTATGCATTTGCAGTTATCCAAAATACAATGGCAACGTTATGACAAACTTCGCTTACATATTGCCTTGTACGTATTGCGATAATTATTGCAATGATTAATGTGGGAAAGATCATCGCAATGCCCAGTGGACGCCAGATCATGCACCAGCTTATATCTTTAAAAAGCCAGAAAACTATGTGCAGATTTTCCATTTTGCGATACCTGAGGGGAATAGAATAAACTTCAGCGCTCATTGTTTCTTTTTTGAAATTGAAATCTGCGAAGAAACAACATTATTCAATCAATGATTGTAAGCTAGCTGTCTGAATAATACTTTACTTATTTTGATACATTTACTCTTACACCTTCACTATGTGCAGTAAACTCAGGTGCATACATACATTGTATGGTTGTAATGCCATTGCTAAAATTACCATTTGCTGTAACAAATAACGAATATTCAAAAACGTAAGTGCCTTTATTTAGATAATTAAAAAAGAAGCTTGTGCTGGCATCTTTCGTAGTTTCATAATAACCGAGACTGCCCTGGTATTTGTATTCACTAATTACATTTGTTGGCTCCATGCAGGCAGCTCTCATATCTTTCATATGTACGTATTCCATATCACGATCAACTTTCAGTTCAATGCGCACAATTATCTTATCACCAACCTTCAACTGGCCTCCGTCATATACGGGAGTTAGCATGTGGCCTTTGTCAGTGTTTTTTTCAATGAACAACTTTTTGTTAAGCTTAAGCGGTGTTTCTGAAAATGTTATTTTATCAAGATCTTCAAAATATTGCCAGTAAACAGCTCCCCACAAAGATGATCTGTTTACTTGTTGATTTGGTGATGTACTGATGTTTGAAACATTTAACGCTATGTTTCCCATAACAGGATTTATTTTGCTGCCATCAATTTTTCTTTTAAAATATCCTGTGCCCGCTTCCTGTGTTTCATCTTTACTGTTAAAGGTTGTATTGCCTAACTTAATGCTTACATTTTTTTCTTCATTCAACCATTCTGTACCTTGAAATAATAAAGCGTAACATGCTTCCGCTGTGGCTTTAGTAGTATGCCAGTTATTTGTTTGCTTGTTTTTTAGCAGCCACGTTTTCAGATCATCAATTACTTTTTGGTCTTTATTAATTTCACTAAAAGCTTCGATCATCATTGCCTGCGATTCAATCGGAGCCTGGTACCACCAATACCCACCTGTGTTCCATTCTTTCCAATACATACCAAGTTCTTCATTAGTTATTGAATTCTCTTTTAATGAATTTATGATTGCCCGTGCCGTGGCTTTGTCACCGCTTCTATAAAGAAATAACGATGTCATTGCCTGCTTAAACCTGCTTTGAGTAAGCCAATGTTTTTTTGACTGCTCCAGATAATAGTTATATGCAGCCTGTGATTCCTTAGCAATACGTTGCTCTGGAAAAAAGCTACGCATATATAAATGCTGGATTGCAGTGTAGCTTAAGTTGTTGCCTTTATCCGACTTGTATTTTTTTATATTGTCATAATCCTCTTTAAGTTTTTTATCGAGGTAAGAAATAGCACTGTTTAAGATTAGAAGTACTTCCTGATCCTGGCCTTTTGTAATTGCATTTAATTTTTTTAGGTGCCCAATGCCAGTTAAAATATATTGCGTCATGTAACGATCATCAGGGCCGCCTTTGAACCAAACAAATCCTCCGTTTGGTGATTGCATACTTTTTAATTTGGTAAGAGATGTCTGAAGCTCGTTATTCATTCGAACCATATCAAACAGAAGAGCAATATTCCTTTTTTGTTCACTTTCATTTTGTGCTTCTAACACCCAGGGAGTTTCCTGCAATAGCACTGATTTTAATTCTTCATTCTTTTGAAGATTACTTAAAAGTGCGGAAGTATCAGTGATTTTCCATTTCTCAAACACTGCTTTTATTTTTGGGGAAAAGTTTACTATTTTTTGTGCAAGGCTATTTGCATAATACACTTTAAATACCTGGTCTGCGCAACCGTATTGTCGTTGGGCCACGTAAGGCAGCGCCTGCACAGCGCACCACGCAGGATTGGTTGTAAACTCCACCGTTAACGCATGATTACTTATTGTTTTACTGTTGCCTGAATTTAATAACTTTTCAAAAGTGAAATTTTTTGTCTCGTTGTTTTTTATTGACAACGGCAATGTTTCTGTAACCAATGAGCGATTTGTAAGAACCGGTATTGCAGCTTCTTCTCCATCGCTGTTTGCCCCGGCTTTTGCAACTATCCTGTAAACAAGTGCATTGTTATAATTTTTGGGAATTACAATATTAAATTTTACAGCAGTGCTTTGGCCGCTTGCGACGGTGAAATTTTGAAGAGGTAAATTATTTTTAAACCAACCATCTACAGGATTCATCGTAGTGGCATTAAGCAATTGCAATTGCGCCTGCCCGCTGATCTGTGTTGTATCAAGATTTACAATTTTTGCGCTAAATTCCATGCTGTCCCCTTCCCTTAAAAATCTTGGCGCATTCGGCTGAACCATTAATTGTTTTTGTGTTACAAGAGTTTTTTCAGCATACCCAAACGCAAGCTCTTTTGTATAAGCAAGTGCCATCAGTTTCCATTGAGTAAGCGCTTCCGGCATGGTAAAGCTGAATTCAATATTGCCATCTTTGTCTGTTCTTAGGTCTGGGAAGAAGAAAGCGGTTTCATTAAAGTTCTTACGGATTTGAATTTGAAATTGATGGATCTTC
>CAXSEB010000021.1:5537-14610 GCA_964235805.1 uncultured Chitinophagaceae bacterium
TTATGCTCGTTCTGTTTCATCACTTCTTCATCTCTTACAACACCAGGAGAATTATACTGAGCAGAAATTTTTGCATTATCCCTTTTAACACCTGCAGCCGTAACAACAACCGAAGAAAGTTCTACGTCTCTCACCATTTCCCCTGCAGCTCTTGAATTCATTTGCCTTATTCCTATAGGGTAATCGCTGTTTTGATGATAAAGCAAAGCATCATATCTTTTCTCTTTTTGCTGCACATATTCTTCATTCATCCATTTTACCATAGATTGTACGAGAGTAAAGTTTTGCAGGCTTGTCCAGCCATTATAAGCAAAGTGTGTTGGCCAAATACCTGGAATACTCCAGTTATGAGTTTTAAACTGATCAAGCGAAGCATCATACATACCTGCAAGCATTTCTGCGGCAACTTTTTCACCTTTGCTACCACTTATTTTTACTTTCCACTTTTCTTCGCTGCCAGGTAATGTTTTATCACGAAATGTCTGGTAGGTTATATCTAACTGTTTGGTTGTCCAAGGAACATTTACATTCCAGGTAGTTGTATAAACCCGGTTGTCTTTTACAAAAAATTGGTAAACGCCAAAGCCTCCACGATCTTCTTCTTTAACAGGAAAATCAAAAACTTTCTTTTCATTATTTAAAGTGTAGAACGCATAGTTGGTCGTTGACTGCTGGCTGTTGACCGGCTTCTTATCTAATTGCTGAATTATAAAAACATCATCAGATGTTGTTCCGGAAACAAATTGAGCTTTTTCTCCCGGCTCTGCTATATTTTTTAAAGTTGTACTCCAGAAGTACGCAGGCGCAGGCAATGAAGCTGCTTTAATATCGTATAGCTGAAAATACTTTACATCCTTTACATCTTCTCCGTATTTATCTTTTGCTATTGCTTCCGCTACGTACCACCCCTGGCGGAAGTTGCCATTCGTGATTTGCCAGTTACCAAGTGTATTTGTTGTATCTGTTTTTGAGAAGATCATTTCACCTCTTGCCCAGCTTTCTTTTTTGCTTTCATCAGCATATTCATCATTAGGAAAATACTTTAAAAATTCTTCTTTACTCATCACGAACTGATCAGGCTGCTGCCAGTAACGTGTGCGTATAAGCCTTGCAGGAACAAGAAGCTTATAAATTTTTAAGTCAACTTTTGTTTGCTCAAATTCACCGTTAAGATTTTTACTGGTTATAAAGACTTGTTTAAGACTATCAATATTTATGGCATCTGCCTGTGGTAAATTGATTTCAAGATCTAAAGCTTTGTAGCCAACAGGAATAGTTATTGAAGAACTCCGTGTTTCACCATTAATGTCTGTAACATCTGCTTCTACTTTATAATCAAAAACCGGATCAGTGATTCTATCAATGCTTAAATCTGGTATCGCCTCAAACTCAATGGAAAATTTTCCGGTAGTTGTAGTTTTTATTTCTCCGTGAGTAATTTCAAGAGGTTGTACTTGTGGCATAGGAAAGCGCCAGAACATCCATGGATAAAGGAACCGGGCAATTCTTGTCACACGATATTTTACCGTTGCTCCATCAATATTGTTGCCTGCATAGCCTTTTGCAAAACCACTTATTTTAATTTTATCGTTCACTTTATAAGTTCCTTTTACCTTTTCAAAGTCTGCATAAAATTTAGAGCGCTTATATTCTTCAACAGAAAACGTTGTTAAAGCATCTTCAAAATCATCTACAATTATTTTGAACTCTCCGTTTATCCTGTTTTGCGGTAAGCGAAACTTGCTATTGAAAGATCCATATTCGTTTAGTATAAGTTTTATCGAGTCAATTTTCTGATCATTTACATCCGTAAGTATAACGCTAATTGAATCTTTACTGACAAATAATTTTGACCTGCGGCTCTTTATATCTTTGGTAACAGCAATTCCTTTAAAGTATACCAACTGGCCGGGCCGGTAAATGCTTCTGTCAGAAAACAAGAATATCCTCGCTTTTTCCTCTTCATAATCCTTTATATCTTTTGCATCATTTATGTTATAATCCGTTGCGTCATTTTCATCGTCATTGTAATACCTGTAACCATTTTGATAATCATCTAAAAACAGTTTATCACTTTGATAGGAAATCTCTAAACGTATGTTCCTGTTCTCATTTTGAATTTTACCTTTTTCATCCAATGTCTTTTCAGTTATCTTAAAATAACCATTTTCATCTGCCGTAATCATTTCTTGCTTTTGCAAAACATTTTTACTTAACTTATAATCATATTGCTGGTTCCAAACCTGCACTTTAGCACCAGATAACGGTTTACCTGTTTGCCTGTTCAATACAAAATATTCCAGGCCATCGTTTACAAAACTAATGTTGGACACATGCAAATATTGTACAGCTAACGGGTTTTTATTAAGACTGAAATCCTCTGAAGCACTTGACAGTAGCGCATATTGTCCAACCGGCAGCGGATCAATTTTTATTTCCACAGAATGATTTTTATAATCATCCGACGATGGCAACTGCTGTTTCCAGCTTTTAATAGATTTCTGCGAAGTAAGTATCTTCCAAAGCTGGTTATCCTCATTTCTTTGCTCAAGCAACGCTTTAAATTCAGGAGTAAGCTGAAGTAACCTGATATTGATTGAAGAAATATTCTTATAATTTACTAGCGTTCTAAATGGCAGGCCTGGTACATTTACTTTCTCTGAAGTAAAATAGATTTCTTTATGTAAGATTTGTACTAATAGATTTTTAGCATTGATACCGCCTTCGCTTTCAGGATACTTTTTTACAATTGATTCTGCCAGTTGTTTTGCCTGGCTGATGCTATATTTTTGAATCGAATCACTGTTCAATTTTTCTGCATCTGCCTTGTTCACTATTGCCTCAGCAACCAGGAAGCCTGCCTGTGCAGAAGCAGCATTGTCAAATAAACCGGTGTATATCTTTTGCAAGGCTTGCATATACACTTCCGCTTTGTTGTTCATCACTCCATATTCGTTTACAAATTGTAAGCGCCTTATATCTGCATCAATTAAAGCATCCGGCTTTGCATCGTTAATATGAAAAGCGAGTAAATATTGAAATATTAAAAGCGCCTTATAATGCAATGAGGCAGAATCTTTATTAATAAACTTGTACTTAATAAATGAAGAGGCCGGCGCAAAGGCTTTATCATCTCTTATTTCAAATACATAAGCGGGGCGGCTAATATCTCTTTCATCATTTGTGAAATATTGCAGCGCCTCATGTGCTAAAAGATCATATAAAGTAGGGCGCAGGTACCGCACATTTCCTTTTAAGATAACCGGATCAAAATTATCCAGCTTTGTCTGCTTTAATATTTCTTGTTCTTTAATTGACGCCAGGTAAAGCTCTGCTATCTTTTTATGAAGATCGTCAGCAGTCCATGTTTGAATATCCGTTTTATTAAAGTTTTCAGTGTTCGTGCGGTCATATAATTTATACCTGTTTTGCTGAAAAAAATTCCAGTACATTTTAGCCAAAATGCTGTATAGTATTGACTTTGAAGGCTGCTTCATTAAAGCAATTTCCTTTTCAACTACAGCTATGTTTTTTACATTGGCATCCTCCTGTACATCCCGGTTTAAATTCTGTTGATATAGTAAAGATTTTAAAACCTGCACATTATTCCCTTCTTTTTTTGCTAGTTCATAAATCTTACTTACTTCTTCGAGTGCAGATTTTGTTAATCCCTTATTTACCAATTCATCAACGCTTTTCCACTGACTTATATAGCCAGAGTATCTAATTTGCGTAAAGCAGCTATTTGAAAACAATAAGCATACAAGAAAGACAAGTGAAAGAATCTTTTTGAACATCAAAAAAAATTTAGGTTAGGTAAGCCGATACATAATATCAACTAATGACCTTGTATGATGCAATTTGGTTGTAAATGCATATTTACATTTGTCACATTAATAATGTAAAGTTTAAATTAAATAAAAAACCTGTTAAGGTATAACAGGTTGCAAATATTAAATGAGAAGTTCTATTTACTTATTCATTACCTCAGCCATCATCTTTCCAATATCAGCCGGGCTGGCTACTACAGTTATACCACAATCACCTAATATCTTCATCTTAGCTGCTGCTGTATCATCTGCGCCTCCTACAATTGCTCCTGCGTGGCCCATGCGTCTGCCAGGTGGCGCTGTTTGGCCTGCAATAAAACCTACCACCGGTTTTTTATTTCCGCTTTCTTTTACCCAGTTAGCAGCTTCTGCCTCCATGCCGCCGCCAATTTCGCCAATCATAACTATACCATCAGTTTCATCATCATTCATAAATAATTCAACAGCTTCTTTTGTTGTAGTTCCTATAACAGGATCGCCGCCAATACCGATAGCAGTTGATATACCGAGCCCGGCCTTGGCTACCTGGTCTGCTGCCTCATAAGTAAGCGTACCTGATTTTGATACGATCCCTATTCTTCCTTTTTTAAAAATAAAGCCGGGCATAATGCCTACTTTGCATTCATCAGCAGTAATAACACCAGGACAATTTGGACCTACGAGCCTTGTTTTTTTATCTTGTAAAAATATTTTCACCTTTACCATATCCTGCACGGGAATTCCCTCGGTTATGCAAACAATCAATAAAATGCCTGCATCCGCAGCCTCCATAATTGCATCAGCGGCAAATGCCGGTGGCACAAAAATTATACTAACATCAGCACCTGTATGTTTTACAGCATCTGCAACCGTATTAAAAACGGGTCTCTCTAAATGTGTGCTGCCACCTTTGTTAGGCGTAACTCCACCCACAACATTGCTCCCATATTCAATCATTTGAGTAGCATGAAATGTACCTTCGGTGCCTGTAAAACCCTGTACTATAATTTTGGAATTTTTATTAACTAAAACCGCCATGTTTATTTTTTAAGTGTGGACAAAAATAGTGAAAATTGGTTAGGCCGAAGTGTAAACAGCCGCAGGCACTTCTTTCTGAAATACAACCAAGATCAACTCATAAAAAAGCTGCAAAACAAATCATAAGTTTACAGATTTGCAATGATAAGTACACATTTAAAATTGAACCATGTCATTAATACTTTCTGTAAAAGGAATTTTACCAAAATTTGGAAGTAACTGTTTTATCGCTGATAATGCTACAATTACCGGTGACGTTATTACAGGGGATGATTGCAGTATCTGGTTTAATGCGGTTATAAGAGGTGATGTGAACAGTATAAGGCTTGGTAATAAAGTAAATGTGCAGGACGGCGCCATTATTCATTGCACATACCTAAGAGCAAAAACAGTTATCGGAAATAATGTTAGCATCGGACACAATGCAATTGTACATGGATGCGTTATAGAAGATAACGTGCTAATCGGTATGGGTGCTATAGTTATGGATCATGCACACGTACACAGTAATTGCATTATTGCTGCAGGTTCCGTGGTTCTTGAGAAAACTATTGCTGAGGCAGGGGGTATTTACGCAGGCATACCAGCAAAAAAAATTAAAGACATTCCGGAAAATATGGTAAGTGGAGAGATTAACAGGATAGCAGAAAACTATGTAATGTATGCGGGCTGGTACAAGGATGCCAGCACTTTATGAATACTTTAACCAGGTGTTTCTACATCTTTACACTAACCAAATTATGAAAAAATACCTGCTGATATGTGTTTGTGCATGCTCACTTTCCGCTTGTTCAATTTTTAGAAATAATAAAACAGGTTGCCCGACAAATGGAAAAAATATAGGCGCAGAAAGAATATTATCGGGAGACAAAAAAGCAAATAAGGCAGCCCGCAAAGCAAAGAAATTTAAATCGTGATAAAGGTTATTGATTAATATACCATTTCTAAATCCTATAAAAACTGAAAAACGTCCTATGTCTTATCATTTAACCACTAAGTATGGTGGAACTGAAGCTGTTATAGATGACAACTGCGGGATCTCAAAATTTTACCTCATCGCAAATGCGCTTACTTCTCAATTAGATGTAATTTTTTTAAACCAGGTTGATGATGCGGAAACATTAGACTGGGATTTTCAATACAAGACTCATTTTTTAACACTGCACTATAATATTTTCAATGGTGTTTCTATTTTGCCGCATCCTGTTAAAGGGTTGGGAAAAGAAAATGAAGCAGTAGTTGAAGTAGCAAGGTTTTTAAAGAGCATGGCTTATTAATGAATAATTGAGAATTGACAATTGACAATTGAAATACTTCATTACCAGCTTTTGTCTTTAATCGAATCTAAAATATTGCGATAGCTTACGTAACGATCGATTGATATTGTTCCATCGTTAACTGCGGATTTTACAGCACAGCCAGGCTCTTCAATATGCATACAGTTGTTAAACTGGCAATCATTTATCAATGGCCTCATCTCTGCAAAAAAGTGGGAAAGCTCCTGTCTTGGTATATCCATTAAAGCAAATTCACGTAAGCCAGGCGTATCAATAATCTTACCGCCAAAAGGAAGATCAAACATTTCGGCAAAAGTTGTTGTATGCAAACCTTTTCCGCTCCAGCCACTTACATCCTGCGTTTTTAGCGTATGCCCGGGAAAAATATTATTTATAAAAGATGATTTACCTACACCGGAATGACCTGTTAACAATGTTACTTCATCTTTTAAAAGATCTTTAATTTCCTGTACTCCGGTGTCCGCTGCAAGACTCATAGGCAACACTGTGTATCCGATTGCTTCATAGATTGATCTTAACTCCTCCAGTTTTTCAAGCTCCTTCTTTTTATACAAATCAGTTTTATTAAAAACAATAATTGCAGGGACATGGTATGCTTCTGAAGCAATTAAAAAGCGATCAATAAAACCTTGCGATGTTTTAGGCTCCTTAAGTGTTGCAAATAACAAACACTGATCAAGATTTGCAGCGATTATATGATGTTGATTTTTATTGTGCGGCGATTGCCGGGTGATATAGTTATTTCTGCCTGATATTTCGTTGATAACAACAGATTTTTCGTCTGCATTTTCCATTTCAATTTTCACCTTATCACCAACTGCTATAGGATTTGTGGATGTAATGCCGTCTATTTTAAACTTACCCTTAACCCTGGCATTATAGTCAGCCCCATCTTCTGTTTTAACCTTATACCAACTGCCCGTGGACTTATAAACTGTGGCGATCATTGGTAACGAGTTTAGAGATTAAGCATTTAAGATACAGCTAAGGAAATTTTCTAAAGACCGAAAACCTCAAAATTATTTCTAACAGAAGAAATGCAAGCGCTGCAAAAACAAAAGGATAGAACTGTTCAGTATAGCGATGATAAACAGTGATCTGTACTTTCGATTTTTCCAATTTATCAATTTGGTCATATATCTTGCTAAGTCCTTCATTGTCCTTTGCTCTAAAATAAACTCCCCCGGTTTCATAGGAAATTGTTTGCAAAAGTTTTTCGTCAATTGCTACTCTTTCGTTTTGCATAACAATTCCCATTGGCGTGCTTACTGGTGTGGCCGCATAACCATCAGTGCCAACACCTACAGTGTACACTTTAATTCTATACGCTTTGGCAATTTCCTTAGCAGTTGAAGGATCAATTAAGCCGCCATTATTTATACCGTCTGTTAACAGGATAATAATTTTACTTTTTTCTTTACTGGTTCTTAACCTGTCAACGCTGGTTGCCAGTCCGGAGCCAATTGCAGTGCCATCTTCAAGCAAGCCATTTCTTATTTGCCCGATCTGTAATTTTAAAACTGTATGATCAGTTGTTAGCGGACATTGCGTAAAACTTTCTCCTGAAAAAATCACAATCCCTATTTTATCAGCAGTTCTGTGATCAACAAAATCTTCTGCTACTTTTTTTGCAGCTTCCAACCGATTTGGCGTGAAATCCTGCGCTGTCATGCTTCCGCTAACATCAATACATAAAATAATATCAATGCCCTCGCCTTCCGTTTGCTGTTCATCATTGCTGGTTTGCGGCCTTGCAATGGCTAATATAATACAAGCCAACGTTAGCAGCCGGCATATAAATGGAATATTCTGTAAGGAATTTTTCCATGATGAAATATTTTTTATTCCACTTAATGATGAAACAGGTAATGAAGCCTGCAGTTGTTTTCCTCTGAATATCTTCCAAAGTAATAGCAGTGGTAAAAGTGCCAGGAGATATAAGAAAGAAGGCTGGCCAAAGGTTATATTTTTAAAGAAATCAAATATCACTTTTCCCGTTAATTATAGATTGATCTATTTGTTGAATAATTGTTTTAGCATTTAATAAAGATTCTTCGCTATCAGTATTTGCAGGAAGATATTTTGCAAACTTAACCGCATCTGCGAGACGTAGATTATTTGCTGCCAGGCCAACGTTTTGCCGGCTTACACGCAGTTCGTTTAATCTTAATAATACTTCCTCTGAGGTAAGGTTGTGTAAATTTGAATTTGTTTTTCTTGATACATAACGTTTAAATATTTCACTCAGCCTGCTATGATATTGCTTTACTTGTTGTTTAACCAACAATTGTTGCTTTTGTAGTTCACTCAACGATTGTATCGCTTCATCCAATGGCGAAAGTTTTGAGTTGAACAATTCCTTAGGCTTCTTTTTCCGCAATCCCTTTACAAGGTAATAGATCAAAAAAATCAATAAGATTAATGATAACCCTGCAGCGATCCACATCCATAAAGGCCATTCATCTTTTACTTCAATAATAGTTTTTATATCATGAAAAGTTTTGGTGCTGTCCATCGGCGAAAAAGCAACACTTACACGGATAGAATCAGTAAACAAATTCAGCGTGGTATCGTCAGTCAGCGGATCGAAATTTACCAGGAAAGAAGGCAAAGTTCTTTTGCCTGAATCGAAGCTGGTGAGGGTGATAATTTGTTGCACTTTCAGCATTCCATTATTTACTGCAGAATCTATTTTCCCTCGTTCAACAACTTCAAAATGGGCTATGCTGTCAGGTATATTCAGCCAGTTAAGCTTATAAGCATTTTCCGGGAAGTTAGCTTCCACCTTGATCATTAGAGGTTCACCTATCAAAATATTCTGCTTATTGATTGCTGTAGTTAGCTGCGGATTTTGTGCCTTTGAAAACAAAGAGAATAATAAAAAAACAGCGCAACAATATACTTTACTGTATATCTTATTAATTATCA
>CAXSEB010000022.1:0-14353 GCA_964235805.1 uncultured Chitinophagaceae bacterium
TGGAATAACAGGGCTGATGTTAGACTCAACCTGGGCATCATCAGTCTCTTCATGGTGTTTACTGTATAAGTATTTGGTTATGCCGAACCAGGCTCCCGCTACCAATAACAACCCCAGCACTATAATAAAGGTTTTACTTTTCTTTTTTGCTTCCGGTGGTGTAGTTTGTTCGTCTTTTATTTCCTCTTTAATAATTGTTGCCATACCTGTTTTTTAAAGCTTAATGTAATAGTTAATGCCAATCGTTTAACTGACCTGAAGATTGTAAAAGTTTATTATAGGCAGATATTGCGTCGGCTTTGCCCATGGCAACATTCAATCTTGCTCTTAATAAAGCAACTTCGGCCTCTAACAAGTCAGTAATTGTTACGAGGTTATTATCATATTTATTTTTAGTTATCCTGAAATTTTCTGTAGCCTGGTTTAATGCGTATTGATAAACATCTGTTTTCTTTTGATTTAATGAGTAATCCTCGTAATCTTTATAAACCTCAATTCTTATTGCATCATTCAATTGTGCTTCATTTGCTAACAGCTCTTGCTGTCGGGCTTTTGACTGTAAAAGTTTGGTATTTGTTTTCCAGAGAGATGCAAGGTTATATTGAACACCTAAACCAAGATTTATTGCATTGGTTATGGTGACTACATGTGGAATGTATGCAGCAATATATCCACCGGTTAGAGCAATGTTAGGATATCCTTCTGTTTTAGATGATTTAATATCTGTGATAACAGCTTTTTTTCGAAAGCCCAGTGCCTGCAAATCTTTCCTGTTTACAAGCGCCATTGTCTGGTAATCTTCAGCATTTTTTATAGAAGCCGGTATTGAAATTGAAGTAAAGTCAGGGCTCAATTTTGTCTCTTGAGGCAAACCCAGTAAGAGATCCATATTCATATTAGCCAGCTGATAATTATTTTCCGCATCTAACAAAGACAACTCAATATCAGCGGTTTGCAGCTGCGCCTTTAAAAGATCATTACGAGCCAGCAAACCATTGCTTTCAAGTCTCGAAAAAGTACTGTCTCTATGCCGAGATGAAGCAAGGCTTTCTTTAACTATAGCCACTGCTGCACCGGCTTTATACAAATTTGTAAACGCGTTTATGCTATTGAGAATAACTGACTCTTTATCATTATCCACATCCAGTTTTGCAGCTTGCTGTAAATAGGTCGCTGATTCAATTCCATACCGCAACCTTCCGCCAGTGAACAGCGGGTAAGATGCATTTAAAATTCCATACGCTGCCTGCGACGTTTTAGGAGAACCGCCTGTTGTTCCGCCTGAAGGGTTGTTTGATTTTATCTTTACATCTACATTAGCATTGTTTAAGCGTAAATAAGAAGCTGATGCGCCAAAAGACGGCAACCTGTTTTCCTGCGCCTGTTTAACAAGAGCAGCAGCTTCATCAATCCTTGCTTTTCCTGCAGATAATACATGACTATTCTTTACAGCCAAATCTATCGCTTCCTTTAAAGTGATATTTCGTTGCTGCTGTGCATGGCAGTATGATATAGCAGTAAATAATAGCACAACCACCAATGAATATCTGGCATGCTGTGATAACTTTATAGTTACGCGGTTGCCTGCTTTTGTATTTTTAAACTTCATAAACCCGGTTTAAGCTTTATGCTTTATCAATAAATGAGAACGCATTAATTGTTTTAAATGTTCACTTACTCTGTCCGTTAATTTTTTCTTTTGATAAGAATTGGAACTATTGCTTTCTTTTAAAAGTTTTTGTGAAAATTTATTGGACATTGCTAATTGGTTAATTGTGCCTATTAGAGTACAAACAGTAAGTTGAGGATCAACTTTCCTGAAGACCTTTTTTTCAATTGCCTCTTCAATAATTTTTTTTATGATCAATATATTTCCTAACAGCGCATCTATCACCTTTCCATGCATTTGAGTACGATGCTCCAGCGACAACTCCCTGTGAAGCAGGTGATGAAATAAAGGATTAGAAAATATTCGTCGTACATAATTGTCAATCACCACGTCTATCTTTTCTATGGCAGATAATTGTGTATTATTTACCAACTCTTCAAAAATACCTTTTAAGTAACCTGCCTTATACTCCACCACATCCTGAAAAAGCTTCTCTTTTGAACCAAAATAGTAATTGATCATGGCAAGATTTACATCTGCTTCCAGTGCGATTTCCCGTACCGATGTTCCATCAAAACCTTTTTGACAAAACAAATTCAAGGCATTGTTTAATATGTGGCTCTTCTTATCCATTTGTGAAACAGTGCGCAAAGTTAAACAACTGTTTAATATTAAACAAACGTTTAATTAAAAAAAATCCCCGCATTGCGGGGATTTTGAAAATTGTTACAAATCAACTAACTATGAAGTAAGTGTTGTTTCCATTGAAATATCAGTGCTCAGCAATTTTGAAACAGGACAGTTTTCTTTTGCATCTGCTGCACATTCATCAAATTTTTGCTGATCAATTCCCGGCACTTTTGCAGTCACTTTAAGGTGGGATTTTGTGATTGCGCCATCTGCTAAAGTTATATCACACTGGGTGGTAACCTGGTCTGGAGTAAATCCTGCAGCACCCAGGGAAAAAGTAAGTTTCATAGTAAAACAACCTGCATGTGCTGCTGCAATAAGTTCTTCAGGATTCGTGCCAGTGCCTTCTTCAAATCTTGATTTATAAGAGTATTGAACTTTATTCAATACATTACTTTGTGTTGTTAAATCACCTGCGCCATCTTTGCCGGATCCGTGCCAAACGGCTGTTGCATGTCTGTTCATATTATTTTGTTTAAAATTAATGATGTAAGATAATAAGAGATCTATAACGTAAAGATAGATTTGATTACGAATAATCGTTGAAACAAATACAAAGCAAAAGTTTACACTATCTATTGTTATCCTGGAAATTGCGATGAAGGCACCTTAACAAAACCCTTTGGATTTATAATATTCCACTCTTTAAAATCCTGCGGCGCTTCTAAACCTGTTCCATCTATGATATGAGTCTTTGTGCGGATACGAACTGGCTTATCAGTATAAAATTCTTTACCTGTTTTTGATCTGTCCCAATACAATTCATTGCAGTAAAGCGTGTCCCCGGTAAGATTTATCACCTTTACACTGTCTCTTAAAAACACCTTATTTTCACTTTCCATATATCTTGCATACCGGGCATCTAACCTGCTCTCTATCACCAGGCTGTCGTTGAAAAAATCAGCATGAATTGTTTTAGGAAACTCAAGGTAAGGCACGGTATCCTGGTAGCGCAACATTAAAGGCGAGGTAATTCTTGCCTTCGTTTTTCCGAGGATGCTATAATTAATGCTTACCTGTTTTGCCTGCTCAACACCAATGCGTTTTGCTACGGCATCTTTAAGTTCCTTTTCGGAGTTTTCACATCCAAAAATAAAAAAGCAGCTTATTATAAAAGCTGCTAAAAAAATCATTTTATCTGGATTATTAAAATTCATTCATCTGCAAAAATTATCAATCATATTTATATCTTCGAAACCAGATATCGCTTAATGCAAAGCCAACACCAATACGTAAAATGTTTTCACTGATATTATTATTTTTATTTCCCCTGGTACCATATTCTATCGCAAGATTCATAACTGAATATTGAGTTTCATAAAAGGTTCTTTTTAGCTTTAAGGGAAAGCTTGCTCCTGCCGTTATACCATATTGAGGAAGATTGTTGTTGCCAGCGGTAATATAGTCCGGCCCGAAATAGACGCCAGCTCTGTATTTTACAAAACTCCAGTATTTTTTTGATTCCGTTGTTGCCGGCAAAAATTGAAAGCCTGCTTTAGCTATCCAGTTATTTTTTACAAGGTCTGTGTGACCGTAAAACCTGTAGTTATCCCAATTGGTCATTTCAAAATCTGCTCCGAACATGAAGTGGGTTTTTTCAACAGTAAATCCAATTCCGAAAGTGGCGGGCATTTGTATAGTGCCTTTCTGATCTTTCTTTTCATAAACGCTATCCAACTTATCAGGGCTACCGGTTGTAGAGTTATAAGTAAAAGTTTCTCTAAGGAGATCTTGCGTAGCATTATACTTTTGCTCCATGTTGCCGTATGCACCAACCCTGATTATGCCATCTTTTATCTTTGTATAATATTGAATTCCTGCGCTTAAAGTTAACCCGCCGAAATTAGTAGTAGTTGCAGAGTTTGATTTAAGATACTGAACATTTGCGGAATCAGGAATAAAAATCAGCTTTGTGCTGTAATCTTTGTTTCCGAAAAGATATCCGGCATTGATACCAAAGCTCAGGTTTTTTATTTTGATACCTGTACCTATAAAGGCCTGGCTAACTCCACCGCTGCCTTCATAATCCGAAAGGATACTATCAATATTACTTATACGGCCATAGCCGGAAATTTTGTAATTAACCTTGCTGATAGGACGAAGGCCAAAGTTTAATCCCCAAGATATGTTTTTCTGAAGTGCTTTTTTATTTCCATTTAATAAAGGAATACCTATTTGTATGTAAGATATGATAGCATTATTAGCAGTGAATTTTCCCAATGGCTCTACACTTTTCAGCGTTCTGGAGTCTGTTTCAGCACCGATATCAAGCGTGGTATAAATTAAATTGCTGTAACTAGCCGGGTTAACAAAATTAACTGTTGCAGGGTCGGCAATACCTGCTGATATACCGCCCATTCCACGGTTTAAAATGTTTCCATTCGGAACCAGGTTTCCTATACCATAACGGGAGTAAGGCGAATTTTCCTGGGCAATAGAAATAAGCGGAAGGGCAAAAAACACCAGACCCAGCAGTTTACGTTTTGGTATCATCATTATATTCACTAATTGCATACAAACCTTTAAAGATCAAGTCAGGGTCGGCAAATATCTTATTTTTAAGGAGTGCAGCAAAATAAGGCGCATCACCCCCGGTTAAAAGCACGTTAAAGTTGCTGAACTTTGCACGGTATGCTTCAATTACACCGTCGATTTCAAAACAAATGCCTGATAAAACGCCACTTAAAATATTGGTTTTTGTATCATATCCTATCAATGGAAAATTGTTACCAAAAGTTGCGAGGTCCGGCTGTATCAAAGGCAATTTTGACGTAAAAGTTTTTAACGAGGAAAAACGCATTGATGTTCCCGGCGATATGCTGCCGCCAAGAAACTGTTTATACTTATTAATGAAATTATAAGTTATACAAGTGCCCATGCCGATCATAAGAACATTTATTCCATTATAAAAATGAACTGCAGCAGCTGCAAGAGCAATCCTATCTGCACCTATAGTTTCCGGCTTATTAACAGGTGTTGTAAATGGCAGCTTAGTGGAAGCTGAAAGTTTGTGAAACACTGAACCGGAAGCGAGAACATTCTCAATTTCAACGTTATGATCAATAACTGAAGACAATATTGATTTAGCAGGAAGATACTTTTTTAACAGCTGTTGAATTGTTTCATTAGTATCATCATGTAAAACAATTACTTCATCAATGAACCCATTTTTAAATACGGCACACTTTAAACGTGTATTACCAAAATCAAAGCAAAGAGTAATGTCTGCCAAATATTATAATTAAATGAATTAAAAATTGAAAAGTCGGGCACCGTTACAAATCTAATGCGCTCAAATTTTTAAAATGGCCATTAAGCTTTATCTTCTCCTTTAATAATTCCATTTCAGCAACTACGGGTAGCACTTTCGCCAGGTGTCTTTTTAAATATTCCTGTCGTTGCAGCTCAGTAAAAATGCTTAACAACTCGTATTCTTCCTGCAAAGAAAGGCCTGCCTGGTGAGCTACATCATAACTCCATAGCTGTTCTTCAGGTTTTTTAAACTCCCGGGTAACTTCAAGTAATTTGTGCAATTCACGAATTCCGTTTATTACTTTTTGCATCAGCGTATGGCTGCCATGTTCTTTGTTAGGCGGGTAATTTACAATGGCGCCGCTATATAATTTGTCCGGCACTTCTTTTATTTCTTCCAAAATGCGGAATATCTTATTGCCACGGGTTTTTATATCCATTTCGCCATTCTCATAAGTTTTACTTATCTCTATAACATCAACCAGCGTCCCTAATTCATTTACCCGGTTATTGATAACTGATGGAATACCGAATGGCCGGGTACTTTTATAAGATTCGTTTATCAGCTGCTTATAACGAGGCTCAAAGATATGCAGGTTAAGCTCTTCGCCCGGGTAAACTACAATTGCTAAAGGAAAAATTGGAATGAAGTTCGTCATGGAGGTACGTTTTACCATCTGACTTTCTACCATCGATAAACAGCAGAAACAAAAAGTAAAATGCAAAATTAATCTTCAAAGAGCAGCAACAAAAATATTTACCACAGAAAAGTTGACAAACTGATCTTTAGTTATACTTTCTTATAAAAAAAAGAAATAAAAATTTATTGTTTGGAACTTGAAATGTATACTTTCAATTTTATTACATGTGGCAGCAACTTTTACAACACATTTTATCTGGTAATTTAAAAGCCCTTTCAAGAGCAATATCTTTAATAGAGAATGAAGTTGCGGGTTATGAAGATTTTCTGCAACAACTACCTCTAAATGATGATGTAAAAGTTATAGGCATTACCGGGCCGCCTGGTGCAGGAAAAAGTACTTTAACTGATGCCTTAATTGGTTCATTCATTAATGAAGAAAAGAAAGTTGGTGTGCTGTGTGTGGATCCTTCATCTCCTTTTAATCTTGGTGCTTTCCTTGGAGACAGGATCCGCATGAGTGAATGGTATAACAATCCTTATGTTTTTATTCGTTCTATGGCTACCAGAGGTTCCTTAGGAGGATTAACGCCGAAAATAATTGAGATAACTGACCTTATGAAAGCCGCATGGTTTGATTATATAATTATTGAAACGGTTGGTGTTGGCCAAAGTGAAATTGAAATTGCCGGTATTGCAGATGCCACGGTTGTTGTATTGACTCCATCCTCAGGCGATGAGGTACAAACCATGAAAGCGGGCATAATGGAAATTGCAAATACCTTTGCGGTTAACAAAAGCGACAATGCAGGAGCAGACGTGTTTATAAAAAATCTATTAACGAATATGGAAAGGGTTTTCGGTAATCATCCTGGCAAACCTTCCATTGTAAAAACAATAGCTTCTGAAAAAAAAGGAATTGAAGAATTAAAGCAAAAAATTAAAGAGGTGTTTACAGTAATATCTTCTGAAAAGAAACATCTGCTGCTGGCTGAAAAGGCGTACCAGCTCATTCAAAGTAAAAGAATGAAAAACATAAATATAAGCATACTGAAAGAGGCAATATTAAAAAACTACTCCGGCAATTTTAATTTGTATGAATTTATAAAAAAGTTTGATGACTTTGATGTTCCGGAATAATAGGCTGGTTTTATAGCCAGGCTCATTGTGATATAAATTGTAAAAATAATGAACGAATCATTACCAAAATTATCTGATTGCGATCCCACATTAGTAAAGGTTGAGCCTGGTAAATTTTATTCATGGTGTACATGTGGTCTTAGCGCAAAGCAACCTTTTTGCGATGGGCAACATAAATCTATTGAATCACTTTTATTCAAGCCTTTAAAAGTTCAGTTTAACGAAAAAGAAGTTTGGCTGTGTACCTGTAAAAGAACAAATAATCCTCCTTACTGCGACGGACCAAATAGAAATAAAAGTGAGTTAGGTGAAGTAAAGTAAGCTTGTTGTATTGTTATATAATGCGATTAAGATGATTTAAAAATGGTCAATTATTGATAAACAAACTAATGCTATAGATGCCTTTAAAAGTATATAATTCATTAACAAGGAAAAAGGAGGAGTTTAATACTATTACCCCAAGCCATGTAGGCATGTATGTTTGCGGACCAACCGTTAGCGGTGAAAGCCATTTAGGCCATGCAAGACCTTTTATAACGTTTGATATTATTTACCGTTACCTTTTATATCTTGGTTATAAAGTGCGATATGTACGCAACATAACTGATGCCGGGCATTTTGAAGAAGAAGGTCGTGAAGCGGAAGACAAAATTTCAAAAAAAGCATTGCTTGAAAAAATAGAGCCGATGGAGCTGGTACAAAAATATACCAATTTGTTCCATTGGGCCATGAAAGAGTTTAATAATCTTGAACCAAATATTGAACCCACCGCTACAGGCCATATAGTTGAACAAATAAACATGATAGAGGAAATAATAGAAAAGGGTTATGGATATGTAATGAACGGATCAGTTTACTTTGATGTAAAAAAATATGCAGAAGGTCATGATTATGGAAAGCTAAGCGGAAGAGTTATAAAAGATCTGTTGGAAACTACAAGATTGCTTGAGGGCCAGGAAGAGAAGAGAGATAAGGCTGATTTTGCTTTGTGGAAATCAGCTCCGCCTCAGCATATAATGCGCTGGAAAAGCCCATGGGGAGAAGGCTTTCCGGGGTGGCATATTGAATGTTCTGCAATGGCTACAAAATATTTAGGAAAAGATTTTGATATTCATGGCGGAGGAATGGACCTTATGTTTCCTCATCATGAAAGTGAAATTGCGCAAAGCACAATTTGCAATGATCATATGCCCGCTAAATACTGGCTGCATAATAATATGATTACAGTCGACGGGAAAAAAATGGGCAAAAGTTATAACAACCAGATCAAGCTGACGGAGATGTTTAGTGGTAATCACCCATTGTTAACACAGGCATTCAGCCCAATGACAATACGTTTTTTTATTTTACAAACACACTACCGTAGTACACTGGATTTTAGCAGTGAAGCCTTGGTTGCTGCAGAAAAAGGCTTAAAAAGATTATGGGAAGCTTATGAAATATTAAGGAAATTTCCTGTAACAGGTATTGAGTTGCCTGTAACTGACACTACGCCCGATGCTAACATTAAGCGATTGATAAGTGAGCTGGATGATTTTATGAACGATGACTTTAGCACTGCAAAAGTGCTGGCCAATTTGTTTGAGTTAGTTCCTTTGATCAATTCGATTGAAGATGGGTTGATTGCTATTGATACATTATCACCTTCAACAATACAAGCCTTACAAACAACATTTAAAAACTACCTTGAAGATATTTTTGGTTTAAAAAGTTTGCGCCCAAATGATGAGGCATTTAATACTGTTATGCAGTTGTTAATAGACATACGTAAAGAAGCAAGAGCTAAGAAAGATTTTGCTACTTCTGATAAGATAAGAAATCAATTAAACACTGCAGGAGTTTTATTAAAAGATCAAAAAGATGGAAATATTAAATGGGAAATAACTTAGCAGTTTCAAAGACTTGCACTTTTATATTAGCTTCTTAACTCTTTCATCCAGGCAATGGAACACATAATACATCTATCAAAAGATAAAAGGTTAAAATCAATAATTGAGGCACAGGAGCCATTCGTTTTAGCTCAAAGAAAAAAAGTTTACCTGCAGTTATGTGCATCTATTATTAGCCAGCAGCTTAGTACAAAAGTGGCTAAAGTTATCTATCAAAGATTTTTAAATTTATATGGGAGCAAACAGCCTACCCCGCAACAAATTGCGGCCACACCGCTTACAACCTTCCGTGGCATTGGCTTTTCTAATGCTAAAGCAAGTTATGTGCACAACGTTTGCAAGTTTTTTATAGATAATAAAATTATCGATGCTCAATTAAATAAGATGAGTAACGAAGAGATTATTGATCTGTTAACACAAATAAAAGGTGTCGGCAAATGGACGGTAGAAATGATCTTGATGTTTACTCTTGGCAGAGAAGATGTGTTTGCTGTTGATGATCTTTGCATACAGCAATCAATAACAAAATTATATAAGCTGGATAATTCCGATAAAAAATTATTGAAAGAAAGAATGTTGCAGCTATCTTTAAAATGGTCACCATATCGTACTTATGCCTGCAGGTATTTATGGGGATGGAAGGATAGCTAAAAGGAAGAAGAAGTTATATGCAAAAGAGTAGCTAAAAGTTGACAATAGAAATTTGAAATTAATACAGCAATGCGGTATGTTTTATTCATCATTACAATTGTTGGTTTAGCTTCATGTGCAACTCCGTTTAAAAAAGGCGTCATCACAGAGTCACCAACTTCTGCCATTAAAGAAATAGCAATATTGCCATTTAATGTTTCGCCGGATACAAACAGGTTATTAAATGGAGTTACAGCAGAAAGTATTCTCAAAGCAGCAAAGATGAGCCGTTACCGTTTTCAAAAATATTTATATATATGGTTTACCAAAAATCAAAATCGTTATAATGTAACCTTCCAGGAATTTAATACAACAAATGATAGGCTAAAAAAGGCCGGCATCTATAACTCTGTAGAAAGAAAAATCAAACAGGAAATATGGTCTTTACTTGATGTAGATGCTATTGTGTTTGGTGATATGCATTTAGTAAAAACAATGTCAAAAGAAGGTACTGACATGATAAACGGAATTGTTGGTTTACCCGTTGCTACCTCCAATAAGATTAACCTTGAAATTTCTATTTATGGATCAACAGGTAGATTAAAATGGAAGCAGATGTATCAGGGACGCGGAACGTTAGGCGATGAGAGCCTAATAGACCATTTAATGAAACGGGTTTCTAAAAGCATTTGGTTTTAATGTATTGAATTATGTTCTTCTTATTAACGGGTTATTTAATCCGTTTACAACATTATCTACCACTACAAAATCCCTGAGCTTGGCAAACAATTGTGTAAGTGTTTTAAAGCCGTAAGTACGGCAATCAAAGCTGGGGTCAAGTTTCCGCAAGTTAAGGCCCATTGTAGAAACATAAACTTCATTACTTTCATTTGCGCTCATATCAAAAGCTTTGTTGATAAGCTTTTCATCTACAATTACTTTTTCTTTCTTATGAACTTCCTTCTTTTCGGGCTTCTCTGTTTTAGGCTCAAGGTTTTCAACAAACGTAAATATCTCGCATGATTTCACAAATGCATTGGGTGTTTTTTTTTCACCAATTCCCATTACAAAAATGCCATCTTCTCTTATTCTTTTGGCAAGCCCGGTATAATCGCTGTCGCTTGATACAATACAAAATCCGTCAATCAGGTTGTTATGCAAAATGTCCATAGCATCAATTATCAATGCACTATCGGTTGAATTTTTTCCGCTGGTGTATGAAAATTTTTGTATCGGGTTAAATGCCATTTCATTTAACTGACTTTTCCATGCATTCATGTGTGGTGTTGTCCAATCTCCGTAAACACGCCTAACAGTAACCTTCCCATATTTGGATGCTTCTTCTAAAACAAGACTTAATAATTTAGGTTGTGCATTATCTCCATCAACAAGCAAAGCAATTTTGTTCGTCTTATTTTCCATATAATAAATTATTGACAAAGCTATGTATTACGGGCAATTGTTTAGATTAGCAGGGGCAAAGAATACGATTAATATTTCTTTAGACATTATATTAAGATATCCTGGAAAGAATTGGCAGAAGTAAAACAGTGATACTGTAATGCTCCTCTTTATATTTATTATCTAATTTTATATAAAGTATCCTCAATGAATAAGATCAGCAAATATCTTTTCCTTATAAACTTAATTATAGCTTGGTCGGAACCAACAATAGCGCAGCAAACAATTACTAAAGCTGCAGGACCCGAATATAAAAGGTCGCCGTTATATCAATCACTTTGGGGGCATAATTATCGCCGCGAGTGGACAACTCCTGTATCATTTCCTGTGCTTATGCTCGATACTGCATTTGGTGGTTTAACACCTTATAAAGAAGGCGGTGGTCATCAAAGTAAATCGTTGCATTTAAGAACGAAGGAAGGAAAAGAGTATGCAATGCGTTCTGTAGATAAAACATTGACAGTCTTAGTGCCGGAAATATTTCATTCCACTTTTGCTGAGCATATTGTGAATGACGAAATATCAATGTCGCATCCTTATGCTGCTCTTACGGTTCCCTTAATGGCAGAAGCAGCAAAAATTCCTCATACCAGTCCTCGATATGTTTATGTACCAGAGCAGCCGGCACTGGATACTTTTAATCACAAATACGCAAATACCTTGTATCTTATAGAGCAGCGCCCAGACAGTGATTGGAGCGATGCCGACAACCTTGGAAACTTTTCAAAATTTATAAGTTCAGAAACAGTTCGTGAAAATTTATATGAAAATAACAGCCACGAAGTTGACCAGGCCGCATTTGTAAAGGCCAGGTTATTCGATATGTTCCTTGGTGATTGGGACAGGCACGAAGATCAATGGAAATGGTCGCCTGTTGATAAGAACAACCGCACCGTTTACGAGCCAGTTCCGGTTGACCGGGATCAGCCTTATGCAAAGTTTGACGGAACTTTGTTGAAACCTGCAGTAGCTGCGGCAGGTGCCAAATACCTGCAAAGTTTTGATTATGATATTCCCTATCCGCAAGGCTTTAGTTATGAAAGAAAGAATCTTGACCGGTTCTTTACTAATAAAATATCGTTGAAAGAATGGCAGGATATTGCCAGTAAATTGCAACAGCAATTAACAGATGATGTTATCGAAAGATCAGTACATGAGTTGCCATCTGAAATATTCGCTATTTCGGGAAATGACATCATTGCTAAACTGAAATCAAGAAGAGAACACCTTGGGGAATATGCAACAAAATATTATTTGTTCCTTGCTAAAACTGTTGATATTGTAGGTTCCGGCAAAAGAGAATTTTTTAAAGTGAGCCAGGTAAATGAGAATGAAACGCAGGTAAGCATATATGATTTTAAAGATGGGCAGCCTCGTGATGAGCCATATTATTCAAGGACATTCTGGAAGAACGAAACAGATGAGATAAGGCTGTACGGCCTGTCTGGAAAAGATAGTTATACAATTGATGGAACTCAAAGCAGGGCAATAAAAGTAAGAGTTATAGCAGGCAATGATGAAGATTCGATCACTGTATCAGGAATTGGGAAAAAAGTGCAGATATATGATGATAAAAGCAGGAATAACATTCAATTACATTCACCTGCAAGGCTTCATTTATCATCTGACAGCCTGATCCATTCATTTGACTATGATGCTTTTCGCCCTGATAAAAAAGGATTTAAACCAGTGGCAGGATATAATGATGAGGATAGGTTATTTGTTGGACTGGCATATAGTTGGCAACACCAGTCATTTAGAAAATCACCCTTTGCTTTCAAACAAAGTATTGGAGCAAACTACTCTATATCTCAAACAGCATTCAGTGCATTATACAGCGGCGTATTTACAAAGTTGATCGGCGGCTGGAATTTGTTATTGGCCGGCAATTATGATGCAGTAAGATGGACGAATTTTTATGGATTAGGCAATCAAACTCCCTACTTAAAAAAGCCAGTAAATTATTACAGGTTGCGCACCCAGGAATGGGTGGGGAGTGTTGGCCTTAACCGCACGTTTGGCGTTAACAACCTGACTATATCAGGATTTTATAATAGTGTGAAAATTTTACGTGATCCTGGTAAATACATAACCAACAATTATCTTCCCTTACATCCAGAAAATTTACGAACTAATACTTTTTTAGGCGCATCTCTTAAATATGGTATTTTGCATATAGACGATGCTGTTATTCCTCAAAGAGGAATCATTTTCAAGGCTCTCTCCAGCTACATACATAATTTAAGTGATGCCAATAAATCTTTTGCAAGATTTGAAGGAGACGTTCAATTTTATGTTCCGATTGTCCCAAAAATTTCTTTGGCGGTAAGTGCAGGAGGGGCTACAATTACCGGCACGCCTGAGTTCTATCAATATCCCGCCATAGGCGGCGGAGCCAATCTTCGTGGGTATGATAGAGATCGTTTTAGGGGCAAGTCAGCATTTTATAACAGCAACGAACTTCGGTTTATTACAAATATTAAAAACTATTTTTTAAGAGGTAAAGGTGGACTTGTTGCATTTTTTGATGATGGCCGTGTCTGGATGCCGGTACAAAGTTCTACCACTATACACACCAGTTATGGTGGCGGAATTCTAATTGCGCCTTTCAATATCATGTTCTTCGACGTGACTTATGGGGTTAGCAAAGAAACCACACAAATCCAATTAAGAGGTACGATGAGCTTATAAGTTTGTTATAAGCACTTGAAAACCTCAACATGAATATCTTTGTTTCGTTCAACAAAAAAGGTTTAGTGATTCATTTCACTAAACCTTTTTACATTTTATTCGCCAGGTTATTAACAAGATTTACCAACCATACAAGATGTCTTGGTTTATAAACTTATCAGTACTTATTGTTTAATCAATTTTATAACGTCAGATTTAGTATCAGTCTTTATTTTTAGAAAATAAATCCCCGGCCTCAACGAAAAATCAGTTACATCAACAGATATAGCCGATTCGCCATACAATTTTTGTTTTTCAATTTTGTATACTTTTCCCAGTTCATCTGCAATTTCTATTTCAAGGTAGTTTCCA
>CAXSEB010000023.1:0-12298 GCA_964235805.1 uncultured Chitinophagaceae bacterium
TTTAAACAATGCACGCTACATTGATTATTTCATCAATGCCCGTGAAGACCACATCATGACAAAGTCTTCTGTTTTATTTATGACTGCAATAATATGGAGCACCATACTCAATTTCACAGCCTCAATTTTTTGGAATGGTAGCATAAACTTTAATTCTTAAATTTGATAAATTCTTTTTTATGGCAATACAACAAATGAAAGAAAAACTCCATTCATTGATTGAAGAAACAACCAATGAAGTTTTACTCGAAGATCTTTTACTTGAAGCAAATAGCCGGATACATACAACTAATCCTCATGAAGCAGAAGGTTTATCCAAGGATGATTATGATGAACTTATCTCTTTAGTAAATGAACCTCCGGAAAAGGATACCATTTCTTACGCTGAATTAAAATCTTCCCTAAGCAGATGGTTTATCAAATAATCTTTAAGAAGCTTTTTAGAAATAAGCTTGAAAAGATTTTTAGTTACATAGAAAATGAATTCGGTTTATTGATAGCACAAAAATTTGCTGAAGAAATTGATAAAAAACTTACTAGACTTCAACAAACACCTCTTATTGGCAAATCATCTGTATTTATCATAAACACCAGAAGTATTATCGCTGGTAAACATAACAGGATTCACTATAGAATTGAGCCCGGCAAGATTATCATTCTGAATATGTACGACATGAGGATAAATCCTAAAAAGAACAAATTGAAATAACATCTTTTTTCTCCGTCTGCCGGTGTTCCCCAGCAGCGTCTCATTTGTCAATGACAAACGGATGTTATTACTAACTTGCAATCATGCAACCAACCGCAAAACTTTGGGAAAGCAAAATGCTTATCCGATTTCTGATTGCAATCCCTTCAATTATTAGACAATGCACGCTACATTAATTATTTCATCAATACGTAAAATCACATCATAGCAAATATCAATTTTAATATTTATCATTTTGCAGCAAGTATGCTGGGTAATAAGTTTAAAACCAAAGCTGCCTCTTACATATGAAGTGGCTTTTCTTTTCTGGTAACTTTTAGTAGATTTGATAAGCAGTTAATCATCATGACAGCCTCAGTAAAAGAATTAAGTACTTATATCAATCGCCTTTCTCCCGAAGAAAAGAGTGAGTTGACATTAGCATTAAAAAAGCAATTTGTTTTGCAGGAAGCACAAAGATTATCTTCTTCTAGCCCACGCAAAAAAATTCCTGTAGAAGAAATAGTAAAAGAAATAAGAATTGTAAGAAAAAAACACAGTGCCAAAAAAAGCAGTTCTTGATACCAATGTATGGGTAAGTTATTTTATCAACGCAAGGGCTGATTATTTAATTCAATGGATAATTGAACATGCTGAAGTTGCCTTCTATACATCAACACCTTTGGTGGAAGAATTGGAAGAAGTATTAGCCAGACCAAAATTCAAACACAGTTTCCTTATTCGATTAGTGATTTTATTAATCTGCATCTACAGGTTTGTGAGTTAGTAAAAGTTTCTAAACAATCACCAATCTCTCCTGATCCGGGTGATGATTTCTTATTTGATTTATGCAAAAAAATTAATGCAGATTATCTCATAACTTCTGACAAAGTACTTCTCAATTTTACACCTCCATTCAATTTAGAAATTATCACATTCAATCAATTAAGGACATTGTACGCTAAATAATTTCCTGCCTCAAAGGAGTAAAGCAAAGTGCTTATCCGCTTTCCTGATGGTGATCCGTTCAAAATGAAAAGAAATATTATTAGCGAATCAAAATGAATAAGAATAATAAGTTATTCTACTGCAGAGCATTGTCTCTGATAGATAGTAAGTAAAAAACCAGTGCTTTACTTATTGGTTACAAGTCCAACAACGGCGGGAATCCAAATTATCTATATCAATAGAACATAAGTGCACTTAAGCGCCTGTACTAATTACATAGATGCGATTGGTAACACCATAACATCTCCACGTAAGAGCATAACAGCCACGGGAAAGAGCATAATAATTACTGGTAAGCCTATAACATGCGCTGGTAAGTGCATAATAACCACAGGTAAGCGTATAAGAGCTACAGGAAAGAGCATAATACTTACCGGTAAGCGTATAACATACGCTGGTAAGTACATAACAACCACAGGTAAGCGTATAAGAGCGACTGGTAAGCATACAAAATTTGCACTTATAAGCATAAGAACCGCTACTAAGCATACAAAACTTGCAACTAAGCGTATAACATTTATTGTGGGGCAATATTAAGAGAATGTATTGCGTTGGTTACCGGTATCAGGCTTTATCAGCCCCGCCATATTAAAATAAATGCGGCGTGTGTTCGTTACCTGTTCATATAGTTTTTATACAAATAATCCTTCTATGAAAAACCTTGAAAAAGTATACGGAACCTCACAGGAAATCCTGTACACTATTTGTTTGTCTGCATGGGACTTATGCAGCCAGCATCTCACAAAATTTGCTAGCCTTAAAGGCTATTATACTGCTGACTTTATATTGGCTGAAAAAGAGGCCGTGCAGAATGCAAAAGAGTTGCCTTCAACAGTGCAAACCGTTAGTGGTCGCAAAGCTGCACGTATTAACATGCAGGCAGCTACCAGGCAGGTGCAGGCTGACTGGCAGTTACTTAAACTATACATAGTTAAAGCTTATAATAAAAGTATGATAAACATTAAATTGGAGGCTGCCGGCGCTACATTTTATGCCAAGGCTTCTGTAGACAACTGGAGCTGCGTTCGCAGTTTGATTGAGCAAGCCAATAATTTTATCTTGGCTAATCTTGAGGAGCTTACGGCTAACGATAATATGCCTGCAGCTTTTCAAACCACGTTTCAAAATGCTGGTGAAGAGTGTACTGAACTATCCACTATCTTTTTCGGGCTTAACCTTAAAAAGCAAGTTGCTACCAGCAACAAGATAAACGCTAACAATAATATTTATGCAAGGGTGATAGAGATGATGAAGGATGGGCAGCAGATTTTTAGAGATAATTCTGACGCCAAAAAGCAATTCACTTTCAGCCAGCTTGTATCTGTGTACAAGAGTGAAGGTTCTGCAAGCCTTCGGGGTCGCATTTCCAACAATGTTAACTTTCCATTGCATGGAGTTGCGATAATCTCTATAGATAAAAAGTACTCAGCCACTACAGATGCAAAAGGTGGATATCGTATTAACCGTATTGCAGAAGGCGGTTATACATTTTCCGTTACCTGCCCTGGTTATGCGCCGGTGAAGCAGGTGATCCACTTTACTGCGGGCACAGCAAGCAAAGCTGATTTTGAGCTGGTTAGTGCTATGAAGGATGTAGCATAAATGCTTTCAAACAAACAGAAGTTTCAATAGTATCTGCGCACATCAGAACATGAGGGCTGCAGCCAATTGCAAAAGCTTTGGAACGCAAAGTGCTCATCCGCTTTCCTGATTGCGATCCCTTCAATCATTCAAACAATGCATGCTACATTGATTATTTCATCCATGCCATTAAGTCCACATCATCTTTCTTTCGAAATAAAAAAGGTTCATTACACAAGCGCCAGTACCTATATCACTCTTTCCTGTACATTTGTTTGCAGCATATAAACTGCTGGTACATGAATTCAACAGCAACCGCATTAACAGCATTATTCAACAGAGTTCCCAGGCGGCATTCCATAGAAAACGTAAAAGAAATCAACAGCATCGTAATGAATACGAAACCATATTACTAAACATCGAAGCGATAAATTCCTTTTATGAAAAAAATATTCCGGTGTTTTTTGACCACCTTGATACTGTACGGGCTGCCATAAAAAAGTCGACTGATAATAAAGCTTCCAAAAAGAATAAAGATATTTTTTTTGACGAAGCTTCCGGAGTATTGAAAGACAGTATACAATCCATGATCACTATTTATGATGATGGAAACAGAACTGCATAAAGTCCAAAAAATAACATATCCACTTTTCTCATTGCGATCCCTTCAATCACTTAAACAACGCTCCTACATTGCTATTTCATCAATGCCCATGAAAACCACATCATGGTAAATTTAAATTCTAACACTTATGTTTTGCGGCAAGTACAGTTTGCGTTGGTAGTAAGTAAAAAACTTGAGCTTCAATTATTGGTCGCATGCCAACAACGGCGGATCTAAATCTTCCAAATCAATAGAACATAAGTCTATTCCGGCATTTATATTAATAACATAAATGCGGCTGGTAACAGTATAACATTTTAACGTAGGCGAATAACAGCCACAGGAAAGAGTATTGAATACTCGATTCAAATTTATTTGTACTTATGATGTTGCATATTGGTGCCTGTTAAACTATTTTTGTTATATCCTTAAACCAGGTATTGCCAATATCAATTTTATGAGAAACTTAAATTCTTCAAAGTCAACCTCTCTACTTATATTTTCTTTTTTGCTCTTTATCATTTCGTGTACTAAGCCTCACCATCAAACTGATCTGGATGCAGCAAAAGGTATTATTTCAGTCTCCATCAAAAAAGCTAACGGTAACTATTTTACAAGCAGTGAAATCAGCATAAAAATTCAAGGCCTCAACGTTGACGTAACGGTTCCATTTGGTACAGATCTTAACCCAATAACTCCCTACATAACAATCACCGGAAAAACCATAAGCCCGGCTAGTGGCGTCCCACAGGATTTTCATGTGCCGGTTACTTATACTGTAACTGCGGAAGATGGCAGTACTGCAAAATATATTATTGCCGTTCACCTAGCTCCTCCTCCACCGATGGTATATGTAGGGAGCAGCGATAATAACTTTTATGCTTTAAATGCATTAACAGGCACGCTGGTATGGAAATACACCGGCACTGCTTCATTTGCATATTCAGGCGCCACGTATGCAAACGGAATTGTGTTTGTTGGCGGCATAGATAATTATGTATACGCTTTTGACGCAGTTACCGGAACGGCGAAGTGGAAGAAGTTGATTGCTTCTACAGGTATTGAGTCTGATGCTGTTTATGCCGACGGCACCATATATGTAGGCACTAATGATGATTACCTTTATGCATTGGATGAAAATACAGGGCAGGTAAAGTGGAAATACTTAACAGGAGGTAATGTGAGCGCAAGCCCTGCTGTTTTAAATAATGTTGTTTATTTCGGAAGTTCGGATGGAAAATTATACGCCTTAACAGCATCAACTGGTGAATTGAAATGGAGTTTTCAAACCGGTGCTATGATAAATCAATCGGGCCCATCATTAGTAAATGGAGTTGTTTATGTGGGCAGCCGCGATGGCTACCTTTATGCTGTTGATGCAAATTCCGGAACGCTCGTCTGGCAATATTTTACAAACGGAGTATCACTTGAACAATCGAGCCCTACAGTAGCAAACGGCATAGTTTATATTGGAGGATGGTATGATCTGTCATTAAGTATAAAAGGAAGTTTGTATGCGATTAATGCCGCCACCGGAAGCCTTGTATGGGAAAGATTATTGAACACCGGTATAAGTTCGAGCCCTTGTGTAGCAAATGGTAAATTGTATATAACTGCTGACGATTTTAAGATACATGCCCTGGATGCCGCATCCGGCGCCGACTTATGGGATAAGGAAATATTGCCAAATTCTGCCAGCCCTGCTGTTTCTAATGGCATTGTGTACGTGGGCGGTGGAGGCTCGCATTACTTTTATGCATTTGATGCAGTAACAGGAGCAGAAACATGGAAGTTTCCTATTGAAAACGGACTAATGTTTTCAAGTCCTCTCATTATAACAACATCCGGAAAGGCAGATTATTCCGGAGATTCAGGAAATTTACAGTGATTAATGTAAGTAAACGGAGAACACCCTTCAAACTATAATAAATTCAATACCAATGATAGTGCAAGCTTCTTCTTGCTGTGATAAAAAGGTACGTATATTATTTTATACGTCCGCTTGCCATTGAGCTTGCAGTGAAGGATTTTGCCAAAATTTCTTATAGATACAAACATTTGTTAAGCAAGAAAGTGATAAGCAACAATTACGGCTTCTATCTTATATAAGTCATGTTGTTTAGCAGATGAATCTTTAACTTTAGCAAAATCGTTCTCATGAAATATGCCTGCTGCTGTATTTTCTTTATCATACAGTTTACTTCAAACTCATTGAATGTACTTGCACAAAAGAATTACCATGTTGCTTTATTCAATGGTAAAAATCTTAATGGCTGGGATACTTATATTGGTCCGCCATTAAATGACTCCGGCAAAAAATTAAGTGACATTCCCATTGGTTTAAATAACGATCCGAATAAGGTTTTCACAATTGTAAAACAAGACGGGAAAAAAGTGATCCGTGTTTCCGGTCAAAACTGGGGTGGCATTTCTACAAAAAATGAATACGCTGATTTTCACTTTCATCTAATGTTTAAATGGGGGCTGCTTAAATGGGGACAAAAGAAAAACAGGAAAAGAGACAGCGGCTTATTATACTTTGCCACAGGCAAGCATGGCGCTGATTACGGTGCATGGATGCGTTCACAAGAATTCCAGATCGAAGAGGGAAACTCCGGTGATTACTGGGGTGTTGCAGGCGGCATGCAGGATATTCCCGTTTTGAAAAGATCAGACAGCGAGTATGTTTATAACCCTGCAGGACAGATGTTTACTTTTAGCGCAACAGGTAAAGCAGGCAGGCATTGTATTAAAAGAGGAGATGCAGAAAAAGCTTCAGGGGAATGGAATACACTTGATCTTTATTGCCATGGCGATACAAGTGTGCACGTAATAAATGGAAGAGTAATGATGGTACTGTATCATTCAGCGCAAGCAGACAACGGACAGGTGCTGCCCTTGGTGAAAGGAAAATTTCAGATTCAGTCAGAGGGAGCAGAAGTGTTTTATAAAAATATTACAGTCGAAAAACTTAATAAAATTCCTGGAGATTTTTTAAAGTGATGTAAAAGATGATGGCCATTATTGTACAAACTGCCGTTAACCAAAACACATCTTTAACGCGTTAGTAAAATGGCTGCTATTAAAAACTAAACCTACCTACTTCATGGTGCTATTGTAGTTGTAAAAATCAGGTGTCTTTGTTCAAACTTAATGTGTCGGATAAATAATAACATCATTAACATACATAGGAAGATCTCTCTTTGCTACATCAAGTGCGCTAACCAGTTGCTTATCAAAAATTTTAATATCATTACAACTGCTACAGCTAAGTGTAACAGCTGTTTTCTTGAAATCAATTTTTCCGTTCTCTGCGGGTTTTACCATTAACGCCAGTTCAGAAGTGTTTCCGTATATGTCAAAATCCATCTCATTCAATCTTAGCAACTCTTTTAGATCCATGCCGGGATAAATGCCATTTTTAAATTGCCATTCGTTATTTTCTTTAAAGCTATTATTATTCTCAACGCCTGCTGTTGATAAAACATGAGGTATAAGAATGTATGAAATATCGTTAAAATTTAATTCATCTTTCCAAATAAAAACCACCTGGTATTTTGTGCCGCTGAACAAAACTGAACATTTTCTTAATTCTGTTTCGGAGAAGTAATACATATCTTTCTTTACATTTTTTTCACCAAAAAAACTTACTAAAAGCTCATGAGAGTCAAACAAAAGCAGGTCTTCAGCATATTTTACTGTGGAAGGTATCCTTTTTACCCGCAGCTTAAAACAATACTGCAGAGCTCCGTCCTGCTGGTGCGTACTTGCCTGGACTGTAATGTTAGCTTTTTGAAAAAGCATTGCAGGCTCTTTACTAAAGTCTTTGCTTTTATCATAAAAGAAACCGGATTTAATCAAGCTTTTTATATCATTAAAATATTGTTCTGATGATGAGGTGCTTAATGTAAAACATTTGCTTTCATCACTTAAAGAAATATCAATTGTCTTTGTTGTGCCGCAATACTTTTGACCGCCTTTAAGCTTTACGCCAAAAGAAGCCTCCATAATATTATTTTCTAACTTGCTGTTGTCTAATGTAAACCCGCTTTTATCCATAAAGCGGTTAATATTTTTTGATTGTACTGAAGCCAATGTAACCAGGTCATTAACGGTAAAAGACTGACAGTGTGCTTTGGCTGTGAGAAAACTTGGGAGGATGAGTAAAAGTAGTATTCGCTTCATCAATTTATCTTGTTTAAGTTTAGACTTGGCGGTTAGCTTTTGAAAGGAAAAGGAGAGGTTACTTAAACAGTCTGGAGCTGTTTTTAAAGAAGCAAGGTTAAAAGTAATACGTTTTTTTCAAGATTCAAAGCAGGCTACAAATTTTTTATGGTGCCACTTCAATTCAGGTGGTTACGAACTTTTGAATACTTTTTGTTACGGAAAGAAAGAATAATTTATAAGTCACTCCAGGGTGTTGGTAAACATTAATGGGATGTACAAACACCAATGAACTAGCGCTTCAGGCTTCACTAATTTCAAATATTTTCTCCTGGTTGGTAATGCTGTCTATGCTACTGAAGAAATTGTCTTCTATTTCGCTTACCTCGTTATTGCGCTGAATTTCATCATCTTTGAATTTATTCAATAACACTTATGCATCTTCATAGCTATCTGCTTTTTCATGATGAACTATTTTTTCACTTGGCAAGCCACTGATAAAACTCCTGATTTGATATGGCATATTGAGTTCTTCTTTTTTAATTGATTTGTAAAGTTATGTGACAAATAGCAACTTAAAATTGATATTTAAAATGGCCTTTTATCATGATGAAGTGCACAAATCTGATCTTTTCATTTCCTATCTTTCATATAAAAAATGCTTACATCCAGGCAGCTTATATCACATTACGCTCTGCAACATCACCCGGAAGGTGGCTGGTACAAAGAAGTGTATAAAAGTGATGAATATATCCCGCAATCCGCTTTGCCACCACGTTTCAGCGGCGTAAGAGCATTTTCAACAGCTATTTATTTTTTATTGGAACAAGGGAGTTTCTCTTCCTTTCACCGCATCAAATCAGATGAATGCTGGCACTTTTATGCAGGCGGTCCGTTGCTTATATATGTTATCAGGCAAGATGGAAATTTAGAAACCATCTATCTTGGTAATGATATTGATAAAGAACATTCGTTTCAATTTGTTGTACCTGCAAATTGCTGGTTTGCCAGCGTACCTGCACCCGGCAGTTCATTCTGTTTTGTTGGTTGTACAGTAGCGCCGGGATTTGATTTTGCTGATTTTGAACTAGCAACTGCTGATGACTTGTCAGCTTTATATCCAGACCACCAAAACGTGATTGAACAATTATGCAGGTGAGATTAGCCTTATTTTAAAATGAATCTTTGTCTTTAATAAAATCATTCGCAAATGAAAATTATTACCTGGAACATGGACTATTGAAAAAGAACACCAAAGAAGGCAAGATTTGGTTACCTTATTACTTTTAAAACAAGAATTATCTTTATCCGTTTGCAGCTCCCGATAGGTAGATTGATTTGAAAACAATCTTTACAAACATACACAGCATAAATTAGTTCTACACATCATTCGCTAACAACACAATAAATATAAAGCAGTTATCATGGAAGTAGTTTATAAATTATTTGGCCAGGGAAAAGATCTTTCTTCTTTGCAGATGGGTTGCCGTGCATTCATTATCTTTTTTATTGCACTTATCTTAATAAGGCTCGCCGGCATGCGAACCTTTGGCATAAAATCAGCCTTTGACAATTGTGTAATAATTATGCTGGGCGCAGTGCTTAGCAGGGCTGTCACAGGAGCTTCTGCTTTTATACCAACCTTAGTGGCATCTATAGTTTTAGTGGCGGTACATAAAGTCCTCGGCATGTTAAGCGTAAACAATCAAACATTAAGTCATCTTATAAAAGGCAAGCCGGTATCTCTTTATAAAGAAGGTATATTAAATACTAAGAATTTAGGAAAGTGCAACCTAAGCTATGGCGATATTATGGAAGAGGTAAGAATAGTATTAAATACGAATAACCTCGATAAAGTTCAGGAGATTTTTATGGAAAGAAACGGGAAAATCAGCATTTTGGAAAAAGAATAAGCATTGATACGGTTGAATATATAATTACCAAAATGTCACGTTTTTAATCCCTGATCTTCTACATTACGACAACTAAGGGATTGCAACATAATTATATTGCTATATCTGCAGGTTAAGTAATCCTTTTAAAATTTTTGAATTGCTTTTTCTGATCTTTTCATCAAGCGCACCTTTAAATAAATCGCCTTTCTTTTTTATTCTATCTAAAATATTATGCATGTCGAACTTCGATGGATGCAGTTTGTCATTTATTTCTTTCCACTCCAAAGGTGTTGATACCGTTGGATGCCTTGTAGCTCTTACTGAATAAGGCGCAGCCACTGTATCAGCTTCATCATTCTGGTTATAATCAACAAATATTTTATCTTCGCGATGTGCAATGGTATTTTCACTTGTTGCAATATCAGGAACTAATTCAGTTATTTGGTTAGAGATATTTACTGCAATTGTTCGTGCCTCACTAAACGTAAAACCTTCGCAGGGAAGATAAATATGCAAGCCGGTTTTGCCGGATGTTTTAGGAAACGCTTTCAATTTTAATTTATCAAAAAGCTGCTTAGCCGCCAATGCGGTTTTAATTGCTTTGCTAAAATCATCATCGCTTGGGTCAAGATCAATAATGATAAAGTCGGGCTGCTGATAGTTTGTTATCCGTGATGTCCAGGGGTAAATTTCAATACATCCGAGGTTGATCATGTAGATTAAAGTTGCCCTGTTTTGGCATACTAAATAATCAATCACATCACGTTTACCTTCCTTCTTATGTTTTCTCGCAGTGCTGAAAACCTGCGCCCACTGAGGCTGCCGGCCTTCCATATCTTTGATAAAAGTACCCGGCGCCATTGCTTTGCTTGAAATGTATAAAGATTCTGCACGGTCAGCAAGGTAAGGTAAAATATAATTCGTTACGGAATTATAGTAAGTGATAAGATCAGCTTTGGTTACACCTTTCCATAATTCATTTTCTATGTTTGTGAACTCAACTTCATTGCCATCAATTGTTATTGAATCCTTACTTGTAGTTTCCTGCGTTTCTAAATCTTTCCATTTGCTATCAAACGTTTCCTGCTGATCTTCCTGCTCTTCTGCATCAACATTTCTTTCTTTTATTTTTTTAGGGGATTTGATATCCTCTGTGTCCTTGATTATTTTATTTTCTTGTGCATGTGATAATGGCAATTCTATCACCACATCTTTGGGATCTTTGTCTTCTCTGAAGCCTAAAAATATTGCAGGCTTGCGTATGGTGCCACTGGTTGTATAAGTTGCGAATTTTATATTTGCAACAAGCTCCGGATTTACCCAATGCACTTCTGTTTTTGTTTCTACCTTGTTTACAAAAGGACTTGCTTTTATTTCAAGCTTCTTAAGTTTTGCTTTTATTACGGGCTTATCATTTTCTTTAAAGCCGCCTCCTGCGTTACCAATAAATTTCAATTTTCCGTTTTCATAAGCGCCAAATAACAGTAAGCGAAATGCGCTTCCGGTTTCAGATTCTGTCCAGCCGCCGATCACAAACTCCTGTCTTTTTTCTGTTGGTATTTTTAACCAGTCTTTGCCACGCTTGCCAGGCTGGTACTTGCTTTCACGGTTCTTTGCTACAATCCCTTCCATTTCATTCTTCTTCATTAACCCAAATAATTGTAATCCATCATCAAAGTTTTCGCTAAACTTTATTATATCGTTTTGTGGTAAAACTTGTGCAAGAATTGTTTTTCTTTCTTCAAGGTTCAGATCCATTAAATTGTAACCATTGTACCATAAAATATCAAACGCATAAAACGCTAATGGCTTTGTGCCATCATTTTTTTGCAGCGCATCAAAATCAGGAATGCCCTTTTCATTCAATGCAACCACTTCTCCATCCAACACAACATCAACATCAAAAGAAGAAAGTTCATCAACAACAGGCTTATAATATTTTGAATAATCCAAACCGCTTCGGGAGCTAAGCGTTGCCTTCTTCTTCTTCACATAAGCAATAACCCTGTAGCCATCAAGTTTTACTTCATACAAAAAATTTTCATTGTTGAATGGCTCTTTTATTAAAGTGCAAAGCATCGGCTCAATGCCCGAAGGAAAAGGCGCTTTTTTTCCTTTTTTAATAAGATCATCTATCTCACTTTTGCCCTCATCTTCTATGTTTGGTTCAGTCTGCTTTTTTGTTTTCTGTTCCCTGTGGCTTTTCCATTCTCTATCCGGATTTTCTGCAACTTCTTCTAAAGTTTTGTTTGATAAAACAGATCTCTCTTTAATAGCAATATCTTCTTTGCTTGCATATTTGTCTTTCACCTTTCTTATGTACCATGATTTTTCACCTTTATCTTTTGCCCGTGATAT
>CAXSEB010000023.1:12308-14254 GCA_964235805.1 uncultured Chitinophagaceae bacterium
ATGCGCCTTTTAGTTTATGGCCATGCAAAGTGAAGGTGATTTGCCCTTTCCAAAACTGGCTGGTGATAGAATGTTCCTGTGCTTTTTTATCTGTTTCGTTTATCGCTGTTGTTTCATACACTCCCTCATCCCAAACTATAACAGTTCCTGCGCCATATCCAGAAGGGATGATTCCTTCAAAGTCGCGGTAATCCCACGGATGATCTTCTACAAGCATTGCCAGCCGGCTTTCTAAAGGATCCATAGATAAGCCTTTTGGAACAGCCCAGCTTTTTAAAACACCTCGTAATTCTAACCTAAAATCGTAATGTAAATGTGAAGCATGATGTTTTTGTACAACAAAGCAAAGCGTTTTATCAGTTGGTTTTCCACCTGTTGGTTCTGGTGATTGTTTAAAATTTCGCTTTTGCTTGTATGTATCAAGAGACATAAAAGAAGTTCATTAAAATCTGTGCCAGATGAGTTTTGCGTCCATTAGTACCAAAATTCACTATTCGTCATTACTACTCTTGTTGATAGCTTTTTGCCTTTTCCTATAAATGATCATTGATAAAAACGTAATAAGAAAATGATAGTGAATAAGTAGCTTCTGCTGATTTTCAATCGCCGGAACTGTAATTTTGGGTAATGAAATTTTCCCTTACAGCAATTTTTATCTCATCACTGATTTCTTTGGCGACATGCCAGTTGAAAAAGAAAGTTCCGCAACATCACTTAACAAATGACACTACTTATTTATTTGGACAACGCTCATCAGACGGCATAGGAAAGTATTACCTCGGCCGGGAAATTTCTTTTATAATGGGCGCAGATGGTGCAGAATGGCTCAATAGAAACAATCGCCAGCAGGAAGAGAATACAAGGCTGGCGATAGAAAAAATGCAGTTATCTCCCAAGTCAGTTGTTGCTGACATTGGTGCCGGTACTGGTTATTATTCGTTTGCTATTGCCAGTAAAGTACCGCAGGGAAAGGTATATGCAGTAGAGATACAGGATGAAATGATCAAATACCTGGATGATAAAAAAGCATCAACAGGCATTACAAATGTCGATGTGATAAAAGGCACACAGCAGTCCGCAAACCTCCCTGAAAATTCTGTTGATCTTGCTATAATGGTGGATGTTTATCATGAGTTGGAGTTTCCACATGAAATGTTACAGGCAATAAAAAGATCTCTAAAGAGTGATGGAGCAATACTGTTACTCGAATTTCGTGCAGAAGATGCCTCTATAGCTATAAAGCCACATCACAAAATGACAATGTTGCAAGCCAGTAAAGAAATGGAAGCGAACGGCTTTAAACTTGTGTACGATGGTGAGTTTCTGCCTATTCAACATTTTTTATTGTACAGAAAAAATTATGACCCGCTTGTACTTGACCGTTAACAGTAGCCACTTTGGCTATAATTTTTACCGTTAAGAAGAAATAATCTATCATACTCAAACAATATTTACAAAGAATAGCTTTAAGAGAAGTTGAAGGCCTCATATTTGCTGCACTGCAACAAATAAACAGTCAGGATTATAGCCCGGAAAGCGCTTGGTAACTGTAATCTGCACAATAACGGCTGTCGTTAAACTAATTTATGCAAAGTATCAAATTACCTTTTTGGTTAAAGCTTGCGGCTATACTCATCATTATAATTGCAGCCGGGTATATCGCAATCATCGGGCAGGAGTTGATCGTGCCGTTGCTCTTCTCTTTTTTATTTGCCATATTACTTTTACCTGCGGCTAACTTTTTTGAGAACAGGGCTAAACTGCCAAGAAGTATAGCTTCTATCATTGCGGTAGTACTTTTTCTTATTTCCATATCAGTGATTGTATACCTGCTTGGCTCACAAATTAAAACGCTAACATCCGAATGGCCATTACTAAGGTCCCAGCTATCAGTATTGCTCCATAACCTTCAAATGTGGATGACAGACAAGTTCCATGTAAACCTG
>CAXSEB010000024.1:0-14202 GCA_964235805.1 uncultured Chitinophagaceae bacterium
GTAGTGAATAATTTTTGGCAAAGCATCAACAGTAGCCTGCCTTGTTGCTCCACCGGCATCATGTAGCAAAATTATACTTGCATTTCTTTCCTCAACCTGCTTAATAATTCTTGAAACAATGGAATCAGTTTTTACATTAACCTGCCAGTCCATCGGGTCTATACTTTCTCCTACAGTAAGATAATTCTCATTCCTGCTTCTGGCAATGGGCTCCAGTTCTTCGTAACTTTGGGGCTGGGAGTCTGCATTGTATGGCGCTCTAAATAAAATGGTTGATCTGCCTGTTATGCTTTCGATTAGCAACCTGGTTAACTTCATTTCAATATCTGCCCTTGCGAGACTCATCTGGGCTATATTATGATGCGTAAAAGTATGGTTCCCGATTTCAAAACCATCTCTATTGATACGTTGTAAGATCGGGATATTAGATTCCGCCGCTAAGCCAACGATAAAGAAAGTACCAGGTACTTTTTCTTTTTCAAGAATGTTAAGTATCTGCGGTGTATAATCTGTGCTTGGCCCATCATCAAAAGTAAGTATCAGCTTATGTCCCGGCCCAACGGTGGTATCTTCTCCTAATTTTCTTATAACATATCCTGAAGGCAGCTGAATGTAATTTTGTTCTGCGATCAATTGTTCAACAGTATCAATTTCCAGATCAATTTTTCCTTTTTGAGGGGAATATATTATATCTAAAAGTTCACCCTCTCCTTCAAAACCAACATTATCTGGAATTATTGGTATTGAATTCAAACTACTAAAATTGAAGGGGTTTAAGTTTAAAGCATTATTGCTAAGGTCACGATCGTAATAGTTCCACATTCTTGCATCTTCACTTCCAAGTCTCCATAAGGCAGTTCCGGCAGTACTGTATTCATCACTAAACCTCATGATATTAAACGTTGTTGCTGCATCGGTGAACCACACCTCATGCTGAGTTTTTTCCGGTTCTCCATCATCGTTTGTAGAGTTTTCAACATAACTGTAATGAAGATTAAAGTTGTTGTTATCGTACTCGATCTTTGCGTTTAAAACTTTCGCTTTATTAATAGCATCATTATAAGTATAAGCAGCATTAAATTTGCCATTTGCCCAATCATACACAAAGCCTCCTAGTCCTAAAATAATTTTTTTAGAGTCCATTTTAGATGCTGTCCAGTCGAGCGCTTCCTCAATCCATTGTTGCCCGCTTATTGGGCCTGGCCCGGTAGAGTTATTAGATTCATCATAGGCCATTAAGATGATATAGTCATTATAAGCGGACAACTTTTTATAATCATAGTCATTGTTCATAGGCGCAACATCCATCGTTACTATATTACTGTCAGGATGTAATGTCTCATATAATTTTTTTTGAAAAGAAGTGAGATGGGCATTTGTTTTTTCAGCCAGTTCTTCAAAATCAACATTTATTCCTTTAAAATGATAAAATTTTATAGTATCGCTGATCTGTTTTATCAGTTGATTTCTTTTTACTGAATCGGTTAAAATATTATGCAAAAGTTTTCCATCAAAGTCTTGTTTACGGGAATTGAAGTTTGATAACAACGGCATTATATTAAGATTCTTCTGGCGCATAAGAGCCAGGCCTGCACTGTCAATTCTTGTTTGAAGACAGAGAGTGGCTGTATCTATAAAGAACCATTCAGGAAAAATTGTATTTAATTTATTCGCATTTTTTTCCAGATCAGGCAAAGATGTTTGAGCTGTCCAGGGCGTATAAAACGCAGCTCTTATGTAAGGGATTTTGGAAGCATTATTTACAGCGGGGCTTTTTAGTTTTTTAAGAGATTCTTGTTTTTCCTTTGAAAGAAGAAACTGTTTAAAGCCTTTGTATTTTTTATTCAGGTTGTTTTCGAGAGTAAGAGGTTTGGCCGGATCAAGTGAATTTTGATAAATCTTTGCTTGTTCTTTCAAATTGGGCAATGAAGGAATTGAACCACTATACAAAGTAAATCCTAATACTATAAGAAGAAATATAGTAATCATTAAAAAAATTCTGCTGGTCCACTTAACACTTTGCCATCGCAAAGGTGATTTCGTTTGAAATACCTGGGAAGAGTTACTCATGTTATTGCTAAGTTATAGCAGAATAAACATGCGCCTTGCGAAATACATTAAAGGTTGCGTTAAATCGGCTTAAAAAAAATAAGGCCCCGGTAGAAACCGGGGCCGTTTACCAAAACTAACTGCTTATGAGAAAATTGACTTTTAAAACTTATGTATAGAATATTACAAAACAGATGCCAGAAATAGGCAAATATTATTAACCAGTACAGAGCTAGGAAGATAATAAAGATTGATTTTGATCAGTAAGTTTCTCAGTATTTTCTGCAAACTGAAGTGCATCCACAAATTCCTGTATATCGCCATTTAAAACGTTATGCAGGTTATAAAGTGTAAGGTTTATACGGTGGTCAGTAACCCGCCCTTGTGGAAAGTTATAGGTTCGTATTTTGGCAGAACGGTCTCCCGTGCTTACTAAACTTTTCCTATGCCGGGAAATTTCCTCTTCCTGTTTGCGAACCGTTTCTTCGTACAGTTTTGTCCGCAACATTTGCATGGCTTTTTCTCTGTTGCCAAGCTGCGACCGTTCTGTTTGGCATACCACTACAATGCCGGTGGGTATGTGCGTTAAGAAAACCTTTGTTTCTACTTTATTTACGTTTTGCCCGCCGGCACCGCCACTTCGAGCAGTTTCCATCTTCACATCACTTTCTTTTACTTCAACATCTATTTCATCCGCCTCAGGCATTACAGCAACGGTTGCGGCACTTGTATGCACCCGCCCACTTCCCTCGGTATCAGGCACACGCTGAACACGATGGACGCCACTTTCAAACTTGAGTGTACCATAAACGTCTTCCCCAGTAACCTCCAGCTGCACCTCTTTATAGCCACCAACTGTACCTTCGCTTTCACTTAATAAGGAGGTTTTCCATCCACGGTTTTCACAATATTTTAAATACATACGCATTAAATCACCGGCAAATAAGGAAGCTTCATCACCGCCTGTACCTGCTCTTATTTCTAATATTGAATTTCTTTCATCTTGTGGATCTTTGGGAATAAGCATTGTACGTATTTGCTTCTCAAGCTCTTCTTTTTTTTGCTGCAAAGCAGGCAATTCGTGCTTTGCAAGTTCTCTCATTTCAACGTCATCACTATTTAGTACTTCCCTGTTAAAATCAAAATCATCTAGCAGGCTTGCATATTCATTTCTAACATTAACAATCTTTTCAAGGCTTCGGTATTCCTTACTTAATTGTGTATATATTTTATTATCGCTAACAATCTCCGGATTGGATAGTGCTATCGCCAGCTCATCAAATCTTGCTTTTATAGCAGCGAGTTTATCTAACATAATCTTCTTTTAATTTACCAAATTTGTATTATGATCAGTGGGGCGTCTTATTTAAATATGCCTGCTTTTACTGGCGGCAAAATTAATCATTACTTACTTAGATGAGCTATCGTAAACTAAAAGCAGATTTCCTTTTTACAGGCCATACCATGTTAAACGCCGGAAAAGTGTTGATAGTAAAACCCGACGGGGAAATAGTTTCGATAGTCAATGAGAATGAAGCTGGTGATAATATAGAAAATTACAGTGGCGTTATATCTCCAGGTTTTATAAACGCTCATTGCCACCTGGAACTAAGTCACATGAAAGGATTAATTGCTGAACGGACAGGATTGGTTGATTTCGTTTATAAAGTAGTAAATGAGCGCAATTTTCCGGAAGAAGAAATATTACATGCAATAGCAAAAGAGGAGGCGCAAATGAAGCAAAAAGGAATTGTTGCTGTTGGAGATATTTGTAATAACCAACTTACGATATCTCAAAAATTAAAGCAAAATTTATATTACTGCAATTTTATTGAAGTTAGCGGCTGGACGCCTTCTATGGCTAAATTAAGACTAGATAGAAGTAAGAGCATTTATAGTGAATTTGTAAACAATAATTTGTCTGCTTCACTGGTTCCGCATGCACCTTATTCCGTTTCAGAAGATTTGTGGCAACAATTGTCACCTTATTTTAAAGGCAAAGTGATTACAATACATAACCAGGAAACCAATTTTGAAAATGAATTATTCTTACACGGCACCGGGGATCTTTTGAGAATGTATAAAAAGATGGGCATCGATAATTCGTTTTACATTCCGGCTAAAAAAACCAGTCTTCAAACATTTTTTAATAGGCTTGCAGGTGCAACATCTGCGATTTTAGTGCATAATACCTTCACTCGCCAGGCAGATATTGACTTTGTAAATGAAAATAGGCAAGCTAATCAGGTGATATCTTTTTGCCTTTGCCCTAATGCGAATCTTTACATAGAAAATACTTTGCCCCCTGTAGAATTGTTACAAAGAAATAATTGCTTAATAGTTCTGGGAACTGATAGTATTGCCAGCAATCATACTTTAGATATTCTTGAAGAAATAAAAACCATCCTCAACACTTTTCCGGCAATATCTCTTGAAAAGGCTTTACAATGGGCCACCTTAAATGGTGCAAAGGCATTACAATTAGATGAGTTTTTTGGAAGTTTTGACAAGGGAAAAAAGCCTGGAGTTGTTTTGATAGAAAATGTAAATGAAGTAAAATTGACCAGCAGATCCATTTCAAAAAGACTAATATAGATCATGCATTTGCAGCCTTATTGCCTTTACTATATTTCATCCTAAATACAATAAGCAGTACATTTAAAAAGAAGGAAAACGAATTAGTTATGATGATAGGAAGATCTTTTCTCAGTACGCCATAATATATCCAAAGTCCTACCCCACACATTAAAGTGATAAGCATTACAAGGGAAATTTCTTCGGCCTTTTTTGTTTTAATTGTTTTAATAAGTTGAGGCATTAGAGATGACGAGGTTAAAATTCCTGCTACAATCCCTATCCATTGTATATAATTTGCGTTCAAAGCTTTGTTAGTTTAAAAAAGGTCAGGCCTTAATAAAGACCTGACCTGATCGAATTATTGGATAACTTTTTTTGAGTTAGATTATTCTTGTGAAGCCTCAATATTAATACTGGATTCCGCAAGGTCTGTAAGTATTTGATCTGCTTCTTTTTCTTCCGTAAGAGTCTGATCAAATATATCACTTACGTCATTCTTTCCTAAGGTTTTAGCCAACTGCTTTAAGCCGCCATAGGTAGCAATTTCATAATGCTCTACTTTTTGCGCAGCCATAATAAGTGCAGCATCACGTGTCATTGAGCCTTGTTCTGTTTCTTCAATTATTCCTTCAGCCTCTTTAGTAATTCCTTCCATTGCATCACATTTTTTTGCTTGTGCTTTTTTTCCCATCATTTCAAAAACCTGTTCCAGACGTGTTACCTGGCCACGAGTAACTTCAGTGTGGTTTACAAAAGATTCCTTTAGCTCAGAACTGGTAGCCGCTTTTTCTAATTTTGGAAGTGCTTTAAGCAAATGCTTTTCTGCCCAGTAAATATCTTTTAAAGAATCCAGAAAAAATTCTTCCATTAATGATGATTCATCTGTTGATCCATTTGGCCTGAATTTGCCATTAGCAGATGTTTTGGAATTTTTTTTTGCAACAGCTGAAGATGCTCCTTTAGATTTTCCTTTTTCCATGATAGTTACTTTAAGTATGATTAATGATTTTACAAATTAAGAGAAAGATTATGCCAATCAGTTTAATACATCGGCTTCCTGTTATTGAATTGAAGAACACTTTTCATTAATGAAATATGCTTGGATATCTTCCTCAGATTGGGAAAAATTATACTCAAAAATATTATTCAAAATAATAATCTCATCTTTTTACATACACCATTAGCTTATTGCCATACGATTTAGGCATTTTATCTAAATAATAGAAAACTGGCAAAATATTTATATACTATCGCTTAAATAGAATATTATTTTAATAAACTAAAAAATTTCAATTATGAGCTCAGGTAAAGTATTAGCAAGTGTATTAGCAGGTGCCGCAGCAGGCGCTGTATTAGGGATTTTATTTGCCCCTGAAAAAGGCACTGAAACCAGAAGAAAACTTTCTGAAAAAGGTGCTGACTTAGCAGATTCTGTTAAGGGAAAATATAACGAATATGCTGATGTTATATCTGAAAAATATGATGCAGCGAAAGAAAAATTATCAGGTCTTGCATCTGAAGGACGTGATATGCTTAACCAGGCAAGGGATAAAGGAAACTCGATGAGAACCGATCCTATGATGAACGATCCAATGAACTCAGATATCAGAAACACAATGAATTCTTAAAGATGCAATACAGCAACGTAAACATTCCGGCAACAAACATTAAAAGAATTGGAATGGAGAATCAATCAACCACCATGGAGTCTCTTTTTGAGAGACTTAAAAATTATGTTGAGAACCGTATTGAATTATTAAAGCTAAAAGCGATTGATAAGTCTTCATCTTTTGCTTCTGCATTGATAACTTATGTGGTTGTAGCAGTATTTTTTGTTTTATTTTTTATGTTTTTCAATATAGGTCTTGCTCTTTTGATCGGAGACCTTTTAGGCAGAGCATACTGGGGGTTTTTTATCATAGCTGCTCTTTATGTTGTTGTCGGAATTGTTTTAATCAAGTTTAAAGATAAATGGGTGAGAACTCCATTAATAAATATGTTAGTTAAAGCGCTGCATGCATAACGATTTAAAAACAAATGGATGAAAAAGCAGATACATAACACTGAAGATCTTAAGACGGCTATTGCAGATCTTGAAGCTAAAAAGATCAATGATGAATCAACAATTAAACATGAGTTTAAGGAAATGTACGAAACCTACAAACCGGCAAATATTTTAAAGAATACACTTACCGAGGTTTCTGCTTCTCCAAAATTTCGTCATAATCTTTTAAATGTTGCTTTGGGACTTGGTGTTGGTTATTTGTCTCAAAAGTTAGTGGTCGGAAGATCTGCAGGTCTCTTGAAGAGAGTAATTGGAACGGCTATACAATTTGGAGTTACATCATTAGTGGCCAAGAGAGGCATTCAGGACGAAAACGGCACTTATACTACAAAAAAAGGTGGTGTTATCAAAAGAATACTTTCTCACTAAACTTCCAGCTTTTTCAAACATTTATTAATATCAATTCCTTTTCCTAAAACACCGGAGAACAAATCTCCGGTTTTTTTTATCCTGGTTAAGCCATTTTTAATGGTAAAATCTTTAGGGGATAACCCACTTTTTACCTCTTTCCATAACAACGGCATTGAAACTGTAGCGCCAGTTTTTGGTCTTAAACTATAGACAGATGCAATAGTTTGACCCTTCCTGTTCTGTAAATAATCCATATAAATATGTTCATCACCTCTTTTCTTAAGGTTTCTTTCCAAGGTAGTAAAACCGGGAAGCTGTTCATTAGCTAACATGCAAACCAGGTAAGCAAAATCTTTTACCTGGTCGTAATTATATTTTTTAGCCGTGGGTACATATACATGCAAGCCAGATGCACCGGACGTTTTGCAATAAGAAGTTGCGCCAGCTTTATCCAATACTTCCTTTACAATATTTGCTGCTTCAATTACCTGTTCAAAAGTATTCTTATCGGATGGATCAATGTCAATAATCAGGTAATCGGGATGATCTAAGGCCTCAACAGTTGAGTGCCATGGATTAATTTCTATGCAGCCTAAATTGTTTAAGTAAGTAAGCGTTGGTTGATTGTCGCAAAGTATATAATCGATTTCCTTATTAGCTGATTCAGAGAAAATCTTTTTACTCTTCACAAAAGCTGGCGCTTCTTCTCCGGCATCTTTATGAAAAAAACCTTTGGCATTTATTCCGCTTGGATTCCTTAAAAGAGATTCCGGCCTTCCCTTTAAGTAAGGCAAAATATAACTGCTTACTTCAATATAGTAATTAATCACATCACCTTTTGTAACTCCGTCATCAGGAAAATAAATTTTATTTGGGTTGGAAGTAATGACCTTTGTTTTGCCGAAAGGATACACTTTACTTTTTTCGTTTTGTGCATCTTCATCCGGCTTAGTGGTTCCTGGTTTTTTAATCGGGGCAGTATTAGCCATAGTCACTTCTTTTATTGATTTATCATCGCGTAAGTGCAGAAATATTGGATGGCGAAGTTTGCCATCGTTTGTTACTTCGGTAAATTTTATTTCACAAACAAGTTCAGGTTTCACCCATGTTACCGGCATATTGGTTTTTACTTTTTCATTAAATGGCGACTCTTCCTGAACCAATGGCTGAAGCATTGCATACATTTCAGCAAGTGATTTTTGATTGAAGCCAGAACCCGTATGTCCTATATATTTCAATTTATCTCCGTCTCTAATACCCAACACTAATGCACCAAAATATTTCCTGGAGCCTGCTGCCTGTGTATAACCTGCGATGATTGCCTCCTGCGTTTGATTGTGTTTTATTTTTAACCACTCATTTGTGCGTTTGCCTTTATAATAGTGGCTATCGCACTTCTTTGCCATTATTCCTTCAAGTCTTTTTTCTCTTGTTACTTCAAAAAAAGATTTGCCCTTTCCTATGATGTGGTCAGAGTATTTTATGATATCACTCTTCTTAATTATCTTTTTCAATAATTCTTTTCTATCAATTAAAGGGAGACCACAAGTATCACGTCCATCAATAGAAAGTATATCAAACACGTAAAATTGAATTGGCCTGTGGAGATTGTCTTCATAATGCTGCAGCAATTGAAACTCGGGCTGGCCTTCATCATTCAAAACAACAATCTCTCCATCGATAACACACTTTTCCTTAACGGTTTTTAATTCATTTGCTACAACCGGGTAGGAGTTTTCGAAGGTGATACCATTGCGTGAGTAAAGCTTTATATTTCCATTGTCAATTTCTGCAATAGCTCTGTATCCATCCCACTTGATTTCAAAAAGCCACGCCTCATCATCGAAAACTTCTTTAGTCTCCTTTGCCAGCATAGGTTGGATAAAGCTGGTAAGTTTTCTGCTTTCACGTACTGAAGTCTTCAGGAAAGTTTTTTTTTAACAGGCTTCTTGTTTTCTTCAAGCCACTTATTTATAGGGGAATTTTTTGGAGTATCTTCTTCACTGTTGTAGTCTTCTGCCACTGCATGTTCATCATTATGTTTTATAAGAAGCCAGGTATTTTCTTCGCTATTTTTTAACTTCACCAATGCAAACTCGCCTTTCAGTTTTTTACCGAATAATCTAAATTTCAGATTCCCTGATTTTAAGCCTTCTTCTAAAATTCTTTCTGCCTTGTCTTTATCTGAATTTTCGAGATCTGCATAAGAGCCACTATCCCAAATCTCTACAATGCCGGCACCATAATTTCCTTCAGGTATCACGCCAGCAAAATCCTTGTAGTCGTAAGGATGGTCTTCAACCATCATTGCCAAACGTTTGTCTTTAGGATTTAAAGACGGGCCTTTTGGTACCGCCCAGCTTTTTAAAACGCCATCCATTTCTAATCTAAAATCGTAGTGTAAACGGGAAGCTTTATGGCGCTGTACTACGAATGATAACTCTGATATTGATGATTTTACTTTTCCTGCAGGCTCCGGTGTGTCGTTGAAATTTCTTTTCTTATTGTAAAGTGTAAGTGCCATATCAGGAAGCTTTTTTGCGTTTAGTATCAAGACTTGCTTTCAATTGTTCCATCAAATCTTTTGTTTTGCTGTGTACAACTTTCATTTCAGGAGCAGTAATTTTTTGTCCTTTTGCTTTTGCTTCTATCAGTTTTAATAATTCCGCGTTGTACGTATCCTTATATTGGGAGATATCAAACTTCCCCGAAAGCTGGTTTATCAATGATACAGCCATTTGTAGCTCTGCAGGTTTAACGGCGGTCTTTTCCGGCAACGTCAGTTCGTTAAAATCCCGGATCTCTTCGTCAAACCTGATCCTGTTCAAAATAATAAGGTCTTTAGTTGCCTTTAAAATGGCAAGACTTTCTTTGCTTCTCATTACAAAAGTTGCTATACCTACTTTACCTGTTTTAATCAATGCTTGTCTTAACAACTCATACGCTCTTGTGCCAGACTTATCAGGTTCAATGTAATAAGGTGTTTCATAAAAAATGCTGCTTATTTCTTCCTCTTTTACAAAATCAGAAATTTCAACAGTTTTAGTTTTTTTGGCACTTGCTGCTTCAAAATCTTTATCCGTTAAAACAACATATTTGCTTTCAACTTTGTAACCTTTCACAATATTTTCCCAGGTCACTTCTTTACCTGTTTTTTCGTTAACCCTCATAAACCGGATATTTGAAAGATCTTTTTTATCCAACATATCCAGGTTAATATTGCTTGATTGAGTAGCACTATAAAGTTTGATAGGGATGTTTACTAATCCGAAACCTATAGCACCTGTCCATATAGGGCGCATGATTATGAATTTAAGTTTTTAAAGTATTGATAAGAAAGTATTGTGCCTTTTTTTCGCTTGTCATAATCTTAAGAGCAATTAAGTTACAAACTTATTTATTACGGTAAAATCTTTTCATGCTGTAACCTTAATTTTATTGCGCCCTTTTGTAACAAGTAAAAGAACAGGAAGCAGTAGCAGGTTGGTTAACGTAGCTACAAATAATGTAACTGATGTGAGCCAGCCAAGCGCCTGGGTGCCTCCGAATCCACTAAAACAAAATATAATAAAGCCTGCAATTAGCACCATTGATGTATACAATATGCTAAGACCCGTATGTTTAATTGTTTGTGTTACCGTAGCTAATACATCAAGGTTATTACCGGCAAGTTCCTGCTTATAATTTACCAGAAAGCGTATGGTTACATCAATAGCAATGCCCAGGGCCACGCTAAACACTAACACAGTAGAAGGTTTTAAGGGTATGCCAGCCCAGCCCATTATGCCAGCCGTAACTATTAGGGGAATTATGTTAGGAATAAGAGAACAAAAAAGTATACGGATAGATTTAAAAAGATACAACATACATAAAGCAATTAGTAAAAACGCCCAGAAGATACTTTCCTTTAAACCGTTTATGATGAAACGACTGCCTTCAAGAAATGTTATGCTGGCACCTGTGTATTGCAACGAATACTTTGAAGAGTCAAATAATTCATTTGCCCGTGTTTTAATCCCGGACAGTATTTCGGGTAATCGCCTGGTTCCAACATCGGCCATGTTAATACTTACTCTTGTGCTCTGCCGGGCAGAATCCATAAAAGTAGAGAGTATCCTGCTCAAAGAACTTTTATCGTTGCTGTCATTTTTAGATTTTAAATAATCTGACATTACCACATAATCAGATTCGCTGGGTAAAATATAATTCGCGGTGTCACCTTCATAAAATCCCTGCCTTGCAAATTTTAAGGCTTCCGGTATAGAAAGCGGTCGGGACATTTCTTTTTGCCCGGTTATATATTGCGATAATGAATCTATTTTTCTAAATACAACAAGCGCCAGACTGCTTTTTAGTAATCCGCGTTTTTTTGTATCTACAACAATTTCCAGTGGCATTACACCATTAAAGTTTGTTTCAAAGAATTTTAGATCCGTATAAATTTTATCTGTCTCAGGAATATCATCTACAATAAAAGCTTCACTCTTTAGTTTGAAAATTCCAATAATTGAAAAGGTGATCACAATCGCCGATGCGATAATAATAGCTGCTTTACGATTTAAGACCCATTGTTCTAACTTTAAATGAAACCGCCTAAGCCATTCATTGTCTAAATACTTTGTTTGCGCAGAAGACGGTGGAGGCAGGTAGCTTAGTACAGATGGAAGTATAATAAAAGATATTATAAATATTGCCATAATGCTGATGCCGGCCACTGCCCCAAACTCCCTGAGCACAGCACTTTGTGTGAGCGCAAACACTGCAAAACCAATAGCAGCGGTAACATTACAGAACAAGGTTACAATGCCCATCTTGCTGACCATGGCAATTAGCGATTGAGTTTTATCTTTTGTTTCCCTGTAAGTTGAATGATATTTATTTAAAAAGTAAATACAATTTGGTATACCAATTACTACCAGTAATGGAGGAGTTAATGCATTTAATAAAGTTATTTTGTAGCCCATAAGATAAAGGATTCCAAGGCTCCATATAACACCTGTTATTACTACTGATAAAGAAATAAGAGTTGTGCTTAAAGAACGAAAAAATATTAATAAGATAAGAGTTGATAAGCCAAGCGAGCCTATCAGAAACCATTTTAATTCCTTTGCGATTTTATCGGCTATGAGCGTTCTTATTAATGGTAACCCGCTTACATGTGTTTCAATATTTGTGTTTGTGCTGAAAGCATTTGTTACTCTAAGTATGTTATTTACAACAAGCGTTCGGCCAGGCGAATTTAATATTTGCTTGTTTATACGCACCCCGATTAAGTATGCACTGGTTTCAGGATTATATAAAAGTGTTTTATAAAATGGCAATTCTAAAAATACATCCCTGCTGCTATCTAATTGCTGTTGTGTATTTTGGCCGGTATTAAAAATCGGCACAGCATATAGCTTTTTGGTTTCAATATTTTTTGTAAGATTTACTGCGGATACTACACTTATTACTTCTTCTACACCATTTATTTGTTTTAAAGTTTGATGCAGCTTAGTGAAAGATCTAAAGGTATTAAGGTTAAATAATTTGCCAGATTGAATTCCTACAACGAGGAGGTTACCATCATCGCCGAACTTGTCTTTAAATGATATGTAGTCTTTATATTTTTGGTTATTAGCAGGGATGGCTCTTGCAAACTCATAGCTTAGCTGAACCTTGGCGGCAAAATAGCCCATTACTATTGTTACTGCCAACAAGATAGCAAGCAGTAATAGTCTATTTCTTAAAACAAACCTCGCCAGTTGTTGCCACATGCTGTTGCATTTTATTCAGAAGAGTAGCAGCAAAGGAACTAAATAAAGATTGTTTAAATCTATAAGCATCCGTCATTTATTTAATAAACAGATTGCTCAGCGTCTTGCCAGTTGTTGCCACATGCTGTTGCATTTTTATTCAGAAGAAATAGCAGCAAAGGAACTAAATAAAGATTGTTTAAATCTATAAGCATCCGTCATTTATTTAATAAACAGATTGCTCAGCGTCTTATTAAATTCAATTAATAAAACGAACTTCATATAAACGCAGATTGAGTAACCGTTTCAATGATCTATAACACAAAAGGCATCGTTTTAAGAACAATTAAGTATGGTGAGTCGTCTATTGTAGTAAGTGTTTTTACAGAGTTGTTTGGTATTCAGTCGTATATAGTAAACGGGATAAGAACATCCGCCAAAACTACTTACAAGGCAAGCCAGTTCCAGCCATCTTCTATTTTAGAAATGGAAGTTTACCACAATGATCTAAAAAACCTGCAGCGTATTAAAGAATGTAAGTGGAGTTATCTCTATAAAAGTATCTTAACTAATGTAATAAAAAATTCAGTTGCTGTTTACATGATTGAGCTTTTGCAAAAGTGTTTAAAGCAACCTGAAAAAAATACCATTCTTTTTAAATTTGTTGAAAATGCATTTTTACAGTTAGATACAGCAAACGATGGAGTTACTGCTAATTTTGCAATTTACTTCGCGTTGAAACTTGTTTATTTCTTTGGTTTTAGCATTCATAATAATTATGCTGAAGACAAAACAATATTAGATCTCCAGGATGGAACATTTGTGCAAGTTGCGCCATCTCATTCTTATTTTTTGGAAGAGAAAGAAAGCCGCAAAATTTCGCAAGTATTAAAAGTAGACCAGGTGTCTAAACTTGCAGAAGTTCAATTAAACAAGTCGGCAAGGATAGAAATGCTTTTGGCGTTGCAGACTTTTTATGGTTTACACATTCCGGAATTTGGTACAATGAAAACGCTACCAATATTGCAGGATATATTGTCTTAACTGATTTATTCTATTGCTTTTAAATTGTACTTTGTGCAGAAAATATGAAAAGTAATAAAAAAGGGTTTTCCGCATTTTTTAATAATTTTTCAAACCTTGTTACAAGAGTAACAGGTACGCCTTTTGCATTTATTCTTGCGGTGTTTGTAATTCTTATTTGGGGAATTACCGGTCCGCTTTTCAAATTTTCTGATACATGGCAATTGGTTATAAATACAAGTACTACAATTATTACATTTCTTATGGTTTTTGTTATTCAGCATTCTCAAAACAAGGATACAAAAGCCATACAGTTAAAACTAAATGAATTGATAGCCGCTAATTGCGATGCCAGTAACCGGTTAGTAAGTATTGAAGATTTGACAGACGACGAATTGGATC
>CAXSEB010000025.1:0-3650 GCA_964235805.1 uncultured Chitinophagaceae bacterium
CTTGCTTCACTTACATAAACCGGGTCAACTTTATCAAGCAGCATTACTACAAACTGTGGTGTTGCCGGTGTAAAATTAAATGAAGTGTTAACTAAGGGAGGTGGTGTATTTGTTTTAACCGGTGCACTTACTGCTGTGGAGGCTGTATCTTTTTTTTGCGCAACATCTTTTTTAACTGTGGCCGCATTTTGAATGGCAGGTGCTTTGGCAACAGGTTTTTCATCAGGTATTATGGTGATCTCATCTTCCTTGGCTCTTTCAATGGTTAGGTTAGTCAGGTAACCTTCTATTTCGTTTCTTCTCTTTAAAACGTCAATCATTCTTTCTGCTTTATCTTTTAAAGCAGATGCCGGGTAACTTGTTACAATATCGTTTAAAACGTTAATTGCCGCACTGTCCTGTTTCTGTTTTATGTAATAAACAGATTCAATATAAAGTAATTGAGGAGTCCAGTAATTATTGGCATACAAACTATCTGCAGCTTTTTTCTCTTGCAAAGCTTTATCAAAATTACCTTCTATAAAAAGATTATAAATGTCTTCATATTTCTTAGTTGCTGCCGGATCTTTTGTAGTTGATAAATTGGCTTTTGGGTTATTTATAAACTTAGCAAATTTACTTTCTGCGAATTTTGTTGTAACAAGTTTTTTGTAAGAATTTGATTTGGCAAGATAGCCCAGCTTTTGATAGCAATAAGATAAGTTCATGTACAATTCACCACCATAAAGACTATCAGGGAATCTTTGTAAAGATGTTTCGTATGTTTTAATAGCACTGCTATAATCTTCCAGGTTATTTTGAAAAAGTTTTCCTAATTGGAACAAAGCGTTTGACAACAAAGTATTGGAAGCCGATAGTTTTTCCGGCGTAGTGGGCACAGCATCAAGCAAACCTTCATAACTTATATCAGTGTTTACATTCGGCTCTGTTACTGAAATTGCATCATCTCCATTCGGCGAAACTGCATCCACATCTCCGGAATTATCTATACCGGGTTTTACGTTGTCGTTATTTACTGCACTTTTTTGTTTGCCATTATTTACCGTATTGTTTCCTCCGCCGTTCGCTGATACTCTTCTCCAGTTATCAATGTTTTGGCGTTTGCCCCATTTGCTTCTAAACTCCGTATTGCCCCTGCTTTTAACAGAAGGATTATAAAAATACCAATCACCTTGTGTGTTACTGGAAGCAAAAATATCAGACGGAAGATTTTTATTGTTTTCAAATACAGATGAAGGCGCATTAGTTTGATCATCATCTTTAATACCGTGCTCTTTCTTCAATCTTTTTGCAAGCGCTTTAATAAAAGCTTCCCTGTTTGCAGGTGACATCAAGGCTATTTGCTGCAAGCTATCCTGCCTGTCTATTATGTTTATTTGATTTACTATTTTGTAAAGTATCCCTTTTCTTTCCTCTATTTGTGAAAGATCACTAAGTGTAGAGTCACCTGTTTGCAGACTGTCGTAATAAGCAAAAGCACTTTTAAAATTCTTTCTTATAAAATTTATATCGGCAAGTTTTAGAAAAGATTTGTTTTTGAAAGAAATATCCGAGGCTTCATAAGTAAGGCCTTTCTTTAAAAAATATTCGGCTGCTGCAGTATCAGGTTTGTCAAGAGCCAGTTCACCGGCAGAATAATAAATAATGTTACGATAGGTTTCAAACTTATCTCTTTTAGCCATGCGAAGCAGATGAGCAATGCTTTTATCAACTTCATTCAGGCCACTTGCTGTATCATACATTTTGGCATCACTTAAGTTGGCATAAATATCCAGCAAGGGATCAGTTGTATGTGTGATGGCTTTGTGGTAATACTCTGATGCTTTTGTGTAATTTTTTGTAAGCTGGTAAAGCTGCGCAAGCAAATACTCTGATCTTGCCCGTTCCTGTACATCACTTGAGTTTACTAAAGCATTTTCAAGGTGAAGTGCTGCAGTATCATAAATGCCTTGTTTATAAAACCAGTAAGCATTTACTTCTTCAAGATCTGGCTTTAACCTTGGTGGAAAGTTGACATCGTTACGCAATGTATTAATCAAGCCAGATGCATCTGAGTATTCTTCCATTTCAATTAATGCCCTTACCTGCCAAACCAAAGCATCATTCCGGCTTGGCTGCCTTAAAAAAACCTTAGTTAACAGATTGCTGTTTTCTTTATTAGCAATGCTTACAGTGCTGTTGCCGTTATTAATGTTGCTGCCAACAACTACCTGGTCATCATCTTTTTTACTTTTTGGGTAGAGATTGTAATTAATAAACTGGAAGGTCATTGATGCAGAATCAAAATCCTGTTTTAGCAAGTAGGCTTTTCCTATCAGCAGGTAAAAATTATCTACCCATGCACTTCTTAGATCATGCAATAAAATACCGGCCGTGGCTTTATAAATAACCGAATCAAGCTGTGATGCCTGCGAGGCAGTGTTTTTAAGAGAATAACTATAAAACGGCAGCAGCTTATAATAAACTTCATTATTGCTTAAGCGGGCTCTCTCAATAATTTCATTTATTTTGTTATTGGCGTTAAAGTAATAGTTGTAATGTGATACGGTGTTTTGAATAACTTTCCTTGGAAGCGTAAATTTTTTTTGTCCCGTCTTTTCTGACTTAAGTGTTTTAGTCTTAAACTTTGTTGGCTTATCTTTTTCAAGGTCAATAGTTATTTTACCAAGTTGGGCAAAAGATAAACAAGAAAAAAGTAGTATTGTAACAAAACACAATGCAAATCTCACAAGCCAACGGCGTATGTCATAGGAAATTTTATACATGAGTACACAAGTTCTTTTCAAAGAGGCAATAACTATTTTTGTGTAAAATTATTTTAAAAATACGGTTATTTTAAGCTAATATGTCATTAATTAAAAGACACTTACATTTTTAACAACCTAAAATTATTCAGTGGCAAGGTTAGAAGCCAACACTACATTAAGGCGCCTTAGAAACCGCTACCGACTGGTAGTTATGAATGAAGATACTTATGAAGAAGTAGCAACTTTTAAGCTTAGCCGGGTCAGCGTATACACAGCTTTATGTATGTTATTTGTGGTATTAGTTGGGTTAACGGTTGCCCTGATCGCTTTTACGCCGCTAAAATTATATATCCCCGGGTATGGCGATGCAAGGCAGGCAACTGAGTACAAGCAGTTAAAAGTGAAGGCAGATTCAATCGAAAAAACATTGCTCTATAAACAAAGATTTATTGATAATATTGAAAAAGTTTTAAAAGGAAATATGGTGGCTCCCGATACAGCCACCTTAACTACAACCGATCCCGTAAATAAAAAAACACGGAGGCGGCATAAACATAGAAGATAATGCTAACACCTGCGCCTCGCAAAAAAAATAATGTAAGCTTATTGCAATATGCCAGTTTGGGAACGCAATTTTTAGCCGGCATTGGCATTGCTGTATTTGCCGGACTTAAGGCTGACAGGTGGATCAATATTAAAATACCTTTGCTGGTTTGGATATTACCTTTACTGGTAATAGTTGGCTTTACAATAAAATTGATGAAACAAACTACAAACCGTAAATGACTCCCGATAATAAAAAAATATTTTTACCGCTGATATTCGTATTTATTAGTTTGAACGGGCTCATCATTGTATTTAAAACGTTTCTTGATAATAATGGATTTGACAGGGATTTTCTTA
>CAXSEB010000025.1:3660-7639 GCA_964235805.1 uncultured Chitinophagaceae bacterium
GCAAACCTGTTCTTTTTTATTTTGAGCCTTGCTGCGCTTTATATTCAATACAAAGGATTGCAATCAGATAACACTAATGTATTTATACGTGGAGTTTACAGTGCCATTCTAGTAAAACTCTTTCTTAGTATAATAGTGTTTACTGTTTATGCCTTTATGAAAACAAAAAATATCAACAAGTCTTCAATATTTTTTTCAATGGGCTTATATATTATATATACATCCATTGAAGTGGCTGCTTTAATGAAAGTGGCAAAGGGAAAACGTAATGTCAAAACAAGAATCACCTCTTAGCGGACTTAGCGCTTTTATACCCGGTGAAAGTTTGCCGGAAGTGGTTAACTATCTTCAGCAATACAGTGTTCACTTAACCATAACACGCGAGCGTAGAACAATTTTAGGAAACTACAGAAGCCGCTTACCTGGTAAGAATCACCGCATAACAGTAAATGGGAATCTAAATAAATATTCGTTTTTAATTACTTTATTACATGAGCTGGCTCACCTGCTCACTTATGAAAAATACGGCGTTAGAATATCGCCACATGGGGTGCAATGGAAAAGTGAATTTGCAAAGATTTTATCTACGTTTATATCAAGTAAAATTTTCCCCTCAGAAATAGAAACAATCTTATTAAGCAGCCTTAAAAACCCTGCTGCCAGTAGTTGTGCGGATGTTGACTTAACCAGGGCACTTAAAAAATACGATAATAAAAGTGACAATATCATCTTTGTAGAGCAACTAAATACTGGTGCTAATTTTAAAATTAAAGGTGGAAGAGTATTTAAAAAAGGAGAACGAATAAAAAAGCGATTTAAATGCAAAGAAGTTGCCACAGGTAAAGTGTACTTATTTAGCCCTGTTCATGAAGTTGAAGAAGTGAAAGAAGTCTGAACCGGATTATAATTCTTTCATCATCCAAATAGTGCAGCCATTGTGGCCACTGTTTCCCATGGCTTTGTTAAGATACCTAAATCCAAATTTTTCGTACAATGGAATTGCTGAAGTAAGCTCAGGCATTGTTTCTAAATACATACTTTCATATCCAAGGATTTTTGCCTGCGAGATACACTTTTCTATAAGCATCTTGCCTGTTCCCTTTCCTCTAGAAGCTGGTGACAGGTAGAGTTTCACAAGTTCGCAGGTGTTATGCGGTAAACCTTTGGTGGGATAAATTCCCGAGCCGCCAACCAACCCGTTATCATGCAATGCAACAAAATAAGCCGCCCGGTCATGTTGAAAAGCTTCATATAAATGATCTGTTTCATCATCATAAAACACAGTGCCTGGTTTGTTTGCTTTAAACTCAGTTAACGCTTCACGAATAATTTTGGCCAGCTCTTTATTGTCTTCAGGCTTTATGGTTCGTACAACGATGTTTTTGACCGAATACACTTTTAAGTTATTTATTTAGTTGTTTGGGTTATTAATCAAATCGCTTATAAATTGTTATTTTCACAAGCTCAAAAAATATATCTTTAAAAATAAATTAGAGAAGGTTAGAATGCCTTTAAATTAATATAAAATATTTGCTGCCGGTAAATAAATATAGCGAAGAAGAACTGATAGTATTACTACAGAACAAAGATGCACAGGCCTTTAATTATTTGTATGATAATTATAGTGCTGCATTGTATGGTATAATTTTTAGAATGGTGGATGACAAGGAACTGGCTGAAGATATATTGCAGGAAACGTTTGTAAAGATCTGGAATAATTTTGCTACTTATGATAGCTATAAAGGCCGGCTATTTACATGGATGTTGAATATAACGCGGAATCTTACAATAGATATGCTTAGAAGTAAAGGATATAAAAAGCAAGTTAAAATCTACAATAACCAAATTAACGTAGATAATTTTGTTGATAAATCCGGAGGCGAAGAAAGATTTGATTCATTAGGCATAAGGAAACACTTGGCTCACCTAAAAAACGATCAAAAGCAAATAATCGATTTGGCTTACTTCTCTGGTTTTACACATGAGGAGATATCCAAACATTTGTCGATACCTCTGGGCACAGTAAAAACAAGAATGAGAGCAGCAATTATGGAATTAAGAAAATTTTTGGATAAATAAAATTGGAGTTAAAAGACATCATATCGTCCGGCATACTTGAACAGTACAGCTTAGGTTTGACCTCAGAAAATGAGAATATCCAGGTTCGTGAGTGGATAGATCAGTTTCCTGAAGTGAAAGTAGAGCTTGGCAAGATTCAACTTGCCCTTGAAGAATATGCTTTTGCGCATTCTATAGAGCCGGGCCAGTCTTTTAAAGAAAAAATTTTAAATCGCATTAATGTAATACCATCACAAAATATTCCTGACGCTAATGCTTTTCCAGTTGAAGAAAGGGAAAATGCAACGGTTGTTAACATGCTTGCTTATTTTAAATGGGTCGCAGCTGCAAGCATTGTCTTGTTGATTGGAAGCCTGATTTTTAATTATACTTATTATAATAAGTATCGCTCGGCTTCAACAAATTTACAGGTAGTGCAAAGTGAACTTAGCAGGCAAAAGGAAATTGCATCTGCAATGAACCGCGATATAAATGTGGTTACGGATAAATACGCCCGGCCGGTTGTATTAAATGGTACACCTCATGCACCTGACGCTCTTGCAAAAATTTTCTGGATGAAGAACACCGGAGAAGTTTACGTAGATCCGACAAATCTTCCGCAAGCCGCTGCTGGCAAACAATACCAGTTATGGGCAATTGTAAATGGCAAGCCTGTAGATGCAGGCATGATCTCCACAAGACAAGGCATTTACAAAATTCAGAAAATGAAATCTTTCGGAAAGGCAGAAGCTTTTGCTATCACCCTGGAAAAGGAGGGAGGAAGCCCTTCGCCAACCATGGAAGAAATGTATGTGATAGCTAAAATATAATACTCCTGGTTTTCATTCATTTCACTAAATATCTAATGGGTACTTTCTAATCTGCAAATTTAATGTGTGCATATTACGCACCTAAGAATTATCCATAAGATCTATTGTGATAAAATACGTAGGTAATTGGTGTAATATCTTAACAGATTGTTCTATGCAACTGCTTTATTAACCAGTTCAGCGGCTTCACTTAATAAAATGGCTGATTGCACCTTAAGCCCGCTTTTATCAATAAGCTCTTTTGCTACTTCCGCGTTGGTACCTTGCAAGCGAACAATTATAGGTATATCAATCGTGCCGATAGACTGGTAAGCATCAATTACACCTTGTGCAACCCGGTCGCAACGTACAATACCACCAAAAATATTTATAAGGATAGCCTTTACTTTGGGATCTTTTAGAATAATTCTGAAACCGGCTTCAACAGTTTGCGCATTGGCTGTACCGCCAACATCTAAAAAGTTTGCGGGTTCTCCGCCGCTAAGCTGAATCATGTCCATTGTAGCCATGGCAAGGCCGGCACCATTTACCATACAGCCAACATTGCCATCTAATTTTACAAAATTGAGATTAAATTTATCTGCCTCAACCTCTGCAGGATCTTCTTCCGCAAGATCTCTCATAGCTGCAACATCTGGATGACGCAAAAGAGCATTGTCATCGATATTCATTTTACAATCAACGGCAATCATCTTGTCGTCGCTGGTTTTAAAAAGAGGATTTATTTCCAGCATACTGCAATCAAGCCCTATATAGCCATTGTATAAATTGGTTACAAACTTCACGCAGTTCTTAAATGCTTCGCCGCTTAAGCCAAGGTTAAATGCAATCTTTCTTGCCTGGAAACTTTGCAATCCGCCACTTGGATGAATCCATTCTTTAAATATCTTTTCAGGTGTATTATGCGCCACCTCTTCAATATTCATTCCGCCTTCGGTGGTGTAAATTATAACGTTCCGGCCCTTGCTTCTATCCATCAATATAGACAAGTAAAATTCTTTAACCTCATTAGCACCTTCATAATAAACATCCTGCGCCACTAATACTTTGTTAACCACTTTTCCGGCAGGGCCGGTTTGTATCGTAACTAA
>CAXSEB010000025.1:7649-13949 GCA_964235805.1 uncultured Chitinophagaceae bacterium
CGCACTTTTGCCAACTGCAACTCCGCGTTGTTCTGTACCCGCAATTTTCCCTTTGCCACGGCCTCCTGCATGTATCTGTGCTTTTACTACTGCAAACTTGCTATTATATAAAGAGTGAATTTGCCTGTATGCTTCTTCCGCCTGCATCGGGCTGCTGCAAACTATACCTTCCTGAACAGGCACGTTAAATTTTTTCAACAATTCTTTTGCCTGGTATTCATGCAGATTCATAAACGTAATTTTGACGAAGATAAAAGCAAATTGTGAAACAGAAGTCTTGCAATTTCAACTGATGATAATAACTTAAAAGATAAGGAGGTTACTGTTATTATTTTTGATTGATCTTTCATAAATATCTCGGTGCAATAAAATTTGTAGGCACCTTTATAATGTCATAATTGTGATGATAACACATACATGTTTATCAACTTGCTAACATTAACTTGTTTTACCTTTATTCGCAATTGTTTTTAACCTTATGATGGATCAAATAACCAAAGCTGTTGATTATATCCAAAATATATATTCTTCAAAACCCGTATACGGAATAATACTGGGCAGCGGCCTTGGCAACTTTATTGATGAAATTGATATAGAAGAAGAAATTAGTTATTCAAGTATTCCTTATTTTCCCGTAAGTACGGTGGAAGGTCATAGTGGTAAATTAATATTTGGAAAATTAAGCGGGAAAATTGTTGTAGCAATGGCGGGGCGCTTCCATTATTACGAAGGTTACACACCGGCTGAAATTGTTTTTCCCATAAGAGTATTAAAATCTCTTGGTGTACAAACACTTTTGTTGAGTAATGCAGCGGGCGGCGTAAATGACACGTTTAAAGTTGGAGATATTATGATAATTACGGACCACGTTAGCCAGCTTACTGAAAACCCTTTGGTTGGAAAAAATTATATTGAGATTGGGCCGCGTTTTCCCGATATGAGTGAGCCCTATAAAAGGTATTTAATTGATAAAGCAAAACAAATTGCTATTGCAAAAGGCATTAATGTTGAAGAAGGTGTTTACGTTGGCGTAACCGGTCCAACCTTTGAAACCCGTGCTGAATACAAGATGATTCGGATGTTAGGCGGAGATGCTGTTGGCATGAGCACAGTGCAGGAAGTTATTGCAGCTGTGCATGCGGGTATTAACTGTTTTGCCTTAAGTGTAATTACCGATATGGGTATTGGAAAACAACATAACAAGATTACACATGAAGAAGTATTGCAGGCTGCAGCAGAAGCCGAACCGAAAATGGCTTACATATTTAAAGAATTAATTGCACAGCTATAACAGGAGTGTATAAGATGGCAAAATTTAGACTTAACATTTTTTATAGGATAAGTATACGGCATTATTTCATTATAGTTTTCTTATTATTATCTGCTTTAGCGCATGCACAAAGCGATGTACTTGGTAAGTTAAAAGGAAGGATGGGTAACATGGGCAATAGTCACAGGCCGCCACAAGGCAGCAGTGATTCCACAATGGGTTTCGAACACAGGAACGATCTTGCCGATTCCATTACCATCTCTTACCGGTTTTTAGATTCAATTAAAACTAACAAGCTTGATTCATCAATATATGATTTTAATAGGTTCTATTCTGTACCAGCCAACTATATAACGCTTGGCAATAATGGCAGCGCCTCTTATCCAATTCTGTTTACTCCCTTGTTAAAAGCCGGATGGGACGCCGGTTTTCATGCTTTTGATGCTTATCGGTTTTCACTGGAAGCAACAAGATTTTTTAAAACTACAAGACCGTTTACCCAATTAACTTATTTGTTGGCCTCAGGAAAAGAACAGTTAATAAACATATTGCATACACAAAATATAAGACCTAACTGGAACTTCGGGTTTGAATACAGGCTGATAACGGCGCCGGGGTTTTTTAAAACGCAAAACACAAATCATAATAATTACAGGCTTTTCAGTAATTACCAGGGAAAACGAAAAAGATATGCAGCTTACTTTGAACTGATGGGCAATAAACTTACTGCATCAGAAAATGGTGGTATAAAAAGCGATACCTTTTTAACAAATAAGTATTTTAAGAGCCGTATAAGTGTGCCGGCAAACTTAGGTGGCGACCCCCAGGATGTAAATAGTTTTTCGACCAAGATTACTACCGGTAATCTTTATAAAGATTTTACTTTTTTTTTAAGACAGAGCTACGATTTTGGCAAAAAAGATTCTGTTGAAATAAATGATAGCACAACAGAATACTTGTTTTATCCCAAACTGCGTTTTCAGCATACATTCACTTTTAACCAATACAGTTACCAGTTCAGAGATATTTATACAAGGTATAATGATGGGAAAGGAGATTCTGCTATTTTTAAAAATTTGTATGATACAACACTTATTCCTTCCAGTGGTTTTTCTTTTTCTTTTGCAGATAAGTGGAACATTACAACAAACGATTTTGTAATAAGAGAATTTCCGGAAACAAAGAACCCGGCACAGTTTATTGAAGCGGGTGCACGCCTTGAAAACCTTTCCGGGACTTTTTCAAAAGGAAGCAAAAGTTTTTATAATGTTGTTGTACATGGAGAATACAGAAATAAGACACGCAACAAAAAATGGGATGCGATCGCTAAGGGAGAATTTTATGTAACAGGTTTTAATGCCGGTAATTATCTGGCCTATGCGTCGCTTAACCGAACGCTTGGCAGTAAGCTTGGGAACATAGAGTTATCTTTTCAAAACATAAACCGGTCTCCTTCATTTATTTTTGAAGACGTTTCCTCGTTCAACTTCAAGAATCGTATATCTCCAAATAACGAAAACATTACTTTGATATCAGCAGCAGCTAATAATCCGCTTTTTAATTTATGGTTTAGAAACATCTCCATAGCAAATTATGCTTACTTTAAAAATTATTATCAAACTGATCAAAGCACTGCGCTTATAAATATTGTACAGGCACAGGCTTCAAAAAAATTCAGGCTTACAAGGCATATCAATTTATACAGCGATGCGATTGTGCAGCAAACAGATGCTTCTTCTCCAATAAGAATTCCTTTTTTTTATACCCGCCAGCGACTTGCTTTGGAAGGACTTTTTTTCCGAAACCTGAATTTAAGCGCAGGATTGGAAGGAAGATATTTCACGCCATATAAGGCTTATAATTACTCGCCGGTAATGGGACAGTTTTTTCCACAGGATACAGTTCCCATTAAAAACCTTCCTGACCTTTCTATCTTTTTTCATTTCAGGATAAAATCATTCACAGGTTTAATAAGGTTTGACAATGTAAATACAGTAAGTTTTGCACAGGGCTTTGGATTTACCAATAATAATTTTGCAGCCCCTAATTATCCAACGCCGGGTTTAATTTTCAGGGTTGGAGTTCAATGGGGATTCGTAAATTAACAATAAGGCGTTTACAAAAAGTAACAAAGTATGATTAAGAGATTGCTACTATATCTTAACCGGTTTTTTAAATTTCTTTTTATAAAAAAAGATTGTTGTAAGTAACTATTTTTTTCCTTTGTTAAATCTATAAGAGGCTCCTACAGATATTTCCCATTCAGGGGCACTCCTGGAAATGCCTATACCATATCCTGCATCTGCTTTAAGATTTTTATTTATTAAGAAAGATATGCCTGCATCCAGACTATGTTGAGGTGATTCATTCTTTTTTACTGACCCATAAACTTCCAGGAAACCAAACCATTTTTCACTAAAGTCAATGCCATTGGAAATACTGTAAGCGTACTCAGGATCGGCAGTCTCGCCATCCCATTCTGCGCCTGCATTATAACCTAATGTAAGTGTTTTACAAAGCTCATTTTGAAAAGTTAGTTTTATATCGGGCATTGCCTTCAAACCTTTAAATGTTCTTGCCGCCAGAAACGGCAGCCCCAAATGTGCCAGCAGTGCGGTTTGCGGAAGCCAGTTCTTTTGTTGCCAAAGTGGGAGTTTTGTCCCTACTTCAATTGGTTGCAATTGCATTGCAGAAGAAGAGCCTTTTGAAGTGATATCATAATTGAGATTACCTTCAAGTCTTAATTCCAGGTGTTTTAAAAGGCCATACCGCAATAAGGTAGTACTTTCTAGCGTGGATATTTCATCATCTCTTTCTATGTTAAATCCCTGTTCTACCTGCAGCTGGAACTTGTTGACCGGGATTGGACTATCAGTTTTGCCCGGTCTGTCTGTTTCAATTTCATCATCTTGTGCTGAACTACTGTTAACCAGCAAAATAAAAAAAGTAACAGTAACGATTTGTCTGATCACAACTTTCATTTTATTATGAGATCATTTCTCAAAGTAAGCAACACTTCCTCCAACCCATTCCTTATCCATATTATATCTTACTCCAATCATTTTTCCTTTACTCAGCCTTGCAAGATTGTTAACAGCAACAGGCCTTTTCCATTCATCCTTCCAGAAGTAGAAGATACGTATCTCTGCCTTCGCAGGAATATCAGGCGTTTTAATAACATCAGCATACTTTACTTTGCGCTGCAATATCCAGTTTTCAGGATCTTTTACTCCGTCAATGTCTTCTTTTTTTACATCGATTATCACTCCTTGGCCGGCAAAAGAAAACAATGGCTTTAAAACAAAATTTTTTAAATCACCTGGCAGTTGTTTTACATCATTAAGAAAAAAAGTTTCCGGTACGTATGGGTGTTTGATAAAAGGCAAAGTGTACTTACTAATACGGTAAAACCAGTTTGGGTGCGGTATCCACTCAACATCAAGATCCTGGGTGATATCTGCTATGGCGCCCAGGGCTTCCTTCTGTTGTTGCAGCTCATCAAATATTACGCGATTATAAATTCTCTTAATTTCTATTTGCTTTCCATCATGCAAATAGTCCTGCGTGCAGTAGAAATCAATTCTTGTTTTTTGTTCATGGGGATTTATTTCTAAAAGAACTACGTTTTCTATATTATGTTTCCCTATTATTATCTCCTTTAAAAGATTGGTGTAGGTCTCCTCGTTATAACCACCAAGATAGTTGTCAAAGCCTGCCTGAATTTCAAAATGATTTTGCAATACTTGCGGGTAATATATTTGGAAAGCAAACAAAGATGGAAAGCCCTGCATTTCAATAAGCTGCGGCTCAAGCCCACCAGATTCATTTTCGCAAATACCAAAATCAAAGGCAATAAAGTGTGTATGTGCATTCTCGTGAGGTACGCTTTCATGAGCTGGAATTGCACGTTGGGTAAGGCTTTTAAAGTTATCACCTGTTATTACATCAACAATACTTTCACAAGCATCGAGCATTTTATCCGTAAAATTTTTAGGAACAAAAACAGGCGTTTCTGCAATTCTAAAAACTATATCACCGGGATGTTTACTGTTAAGATCATTTAAAAATGTGCGATAATTCTCTTCCGTAAATTGTTTATTAAATCGGTCACGAAGGGCTTCTATCATATAACAGTATTATCAATTAAAATTAATCTTAAATGCTTAACGCCGAAGCGGCAAAACATTGAAGTATAGCGGTAAATAAATTGCTATATACTTACTCCCTGCAAATGCTCGGCAGCTATATTTAAGAAGTTCGGAAGGATATGCGTGTTGGTCCATAAGATTTTGTCCGGATCATTTAATTGATTAATCATAGATTCCCATTTTTCAAATCCATGGTTTGCAATAACTGTTTTTTTCTTTTCTTCGGTTTGTAAATACATGCTCATACCAATGGCATCAGCTTCCGGATGAAATTGTGTACCTATAAAATATTCGCTAAAGCGCATTGCCATTATAGCCCTTTCAAACGGAACATGCGGCCGGTCTTTTTCTATAGCTAATATTTTTGCACCTTTATATAAAACTGTCATCTGTGGTTCAATTACCTGCCAGTCGCGGCTGTCTACTGCATAAAAAGGATCTTTCATTTCGTTGAATACCGGCTCATCTTTGCCGTCTTCCAATAAATGCACCGGGAATACACCAAACGCTGTGGACTTGCGTTTTGTAACGTTTGCAAGCTTCCAATACCTGCATACTAACTGGAAGGAATGGCAAATAAAAAACACATATTTTTTTTGAAGATTTTCGGAATTATTGTTCCAGGTAATTAGGCTTTCAAGCCAGTTGAAATATTCTTTTTCCCATTCGCTGCCTTCACTTTCTAAAGGGCTTCCGGGCCCGCCGGAACTTATGTAAATATCAAAAGACAAATCAGGAACTGCATTTTCCCTTCTTACATCAAACTCTTCTCTTTTAATATCAAGGTTATTGTTTTTGCCAAACAGATCTACAATTTCACGAATGCATCGCATACCCTGGTTCTCGTGGCCTTCATACAAATCTAATATTGCGACTTTAATG